>NZ_BAAAJK010000007.1:275136-444267 GCF_039526905.1 Pseudonocardia kongjuensis
GTGCCTAGGATTCCCCGCGGACCAGCGGGAACAGGATGGTCTCCCGGATACCGAGTCCGGTCAGCGTCATCAGCAGCCGGTCGACGCCCATCCCGAGTCCGCCGGTCGGCGGCATCCCGTATTCCATGGCGCGCAAGAAGTCCTCGTCCAGCTGCATCGCCTCGGGATCGCCCGCCGCGGCCTTGAGCGACTGCGCCTGGAGCCGCTCCCGCTGCTCCACCGGGTCGACCAGCTCGGAGTACGCGGTCGCGAGCTCGACCCCGAACACGATCAGGTCCCAGGACTCCGACAATCGCGGGTCGTCCCGGTGCGCGCGGGTCAGCGGCCGCACCTCGACCGGGAAGTCGCGCACGAACGTCGGCTCGACGAGGGTGTGCTCGACGAGCTTCTCGAACAACTCCAGGACGATCTGTGCGGCCGTCGGATAATCGGTCACGTCGACGTCGTGCTCGGCCGCGATCCGCTGCAGATCCGACAGTTCCGTGTCCGGGCTCACAGCGCGTCCGACGGCATCGGAGACGGCACCGTAGAGCGTGATCGAACGCCACTCACCGCCGAGATCGTGTTCGGTGCCGTCGTGGTGCCGGACGGTCGTCGAGCCGAACAGCGCCCGCGCCGAGGACTGGATCAGCTCGCGCGTCAGCACGGCCATGTCGTCGTAGGTCGCGTATGCCTGGTACGCCTCGAGCATCGCGAACTCCGGCGAATGCGTCGAGTCGATCCCCTCGTTACGGAACACCCGGTTCAGCTCGAAGACCCGCTCGATACCGCCGACCACGCAGCGCTTCAGGAACAGCTCCGGCGCAATCCGCAGGTACAGATCGGAGCCGAGCGCGTTCGCGTGCGTCACGAACGGGCGCGCGGTCGCGCCGCCGTGCAGCAGCTGCAGCATCGGCGTCTCGACCTCGATGAAGTCGCGGCCGGTGAGCGCCTCGCGGACGGTCCGCAGCACGGTGGAGCGGGCCCGCACGGTCTCCCGCGCCTGCGGGCGGACGATCAGGTCGACGTAGCGCTGCCGGACCCGGTTCTCCTCGGAGAGCTCCTTGTGCGCGGTCGGCAGCGGGCGGACCGACTTCGAGACCATCGACCACTCGTCGGCCTGCACCGACAGCTCCCCCCGCCGGGAGGTGATCACCTCGCCGCGGACCAGCACGAAGTCGCCCAGATCGACCACCGACTTCCAGCGGGTCAGCTCGTCGGCGCCGACCCGGTCCAGCGACAGCATCGCCTGCAGCTCGGTGCCGTCGCCCTCGCGCAGCGTCGCGAAGCACAGCTTGCCGGTGTTCCGCACGAAGATCACCCGGCCGGCGACGGCGACCTTCTCCCCGGTCGCGGTGTCCGCGGGCAGATCGGGATGGGCGTCGCGGACCTGGCGCAGGGTGTGCGTGCGGGGCACCTGCACCGGATACGCCTCGGTGCCCGCGGCCAGCAGATCCGCGCGCTTCGCCCGGCGCACCCGCAGCTGCTCGGGCAGGTCCGCCTCGGATCCGGGGTCGCTCGGGGTGCCGGGAGTGTTCACGACCGGTCAGGCTATCGGCGCCGCCCGGGCCGCCCGGGCGTCACCCCCCGACGACGACCGGGCGCGCGCCCACCGCGTCGGAGGTCCCACGGGCCCGGGCGTCCCGGGTGGCGGGCACCGCCGGGAGCGGCTGCCGACCGGCGCCGTACCGCGAGACCTCTAGGGTCGGGCCGTGACCGATCCGTCCCGGGCTCGCAGCTTCGGACCCGCCGCTGCCGCGTACGACCGGTACCGGCCCGGCTACCCGGCGGCCGCCGTCGCCCACGCGCTGGCCGGTGCCGGGCCGCGGGTGCTCGATCTCGGCGCCGGCACCGGGAAGCTGACCGCGGCACTGGCCGCCGGGCGGCCCGGCGTCGTCGCCGTCGAACCGGATCCGGACATGCTCGCCGTGCTGCGCGCCCGGCTGCCGGAGGTGGACGCCCGGGCCGGCTCCGCCGAGGAGATCCCGCTCCCGGACGGCACCGTCGACGCGGTGCTCGTCGGGCAGGCGCTGCACTGGTTCGAGCCCGGCCGGGCGGCCGCCGAGATCGCCCGGGTGCTGGGTCCGGGCGGGGTGCTCGCGGCGCTGTGGAACGGGATGGACGGCGACGTCGGCTGGATCGCCCGGTTCGACGAGGTCCGCACCGGGAGCCCCCGCCCTGCGGACAACCCGGCAGGCGGCGGCGAGGGGATCATGCTGCCCGGGCGGCCGTGGTTCGGGCCGGCGGAGCAGACCGTCGTGCCCTGGTCCCGGCCGCACACCACCGAGGATCTGCTGGCCGAGCAGCGCACCCACTCCTGGGCGCTGACCGCCGATCCGGCCGACCGGGAGGCCGTGCTGGACCGGCTCCGCGGGTTCCTGGCGTCCTGCCCGGAGACCGCGGCCGGGCGGTTCGACCTGCCGATGCGCACGATCGTGCAGCGGGCCCGGCGCCGCTGAGCACTCAGCGGGCCGGGCGGTGGTGGCGCAGGTGGGTCAGTCGCAGGCCGTGCAGGGTGAGGTCCGGGACGTGCACGGTGACCGTGTCCGCCCGGCCGTACACCAGCTCGGCCAGCCCGCCGGTGACGGCCACGGTCACCGGCTGCGCGTCCGGGCCGAGCTCGGCCAGGATCCGGCGGACCAGGCCGTCGACCTGCCCGGCGGCGCCGTAGAGCACGCCGGCCTGGACGGCCTCGACCGTGGTCCGGCCGATCACCGAGCGGGGCTCGAGCAGGTCGACCGGGCGCAGCGAGGAGGCGCGCTCGGCGAGCGCCTGCATCGCGATGTCGATCCCGGGCGCCAGCGCGCCGCCGAGGAACTCGCCGCGCGCCGAGACGACGTCGATGTTCGTGCAGGTCCCGAGATCGACGCAGACGCAGGTGGTGCCGAACAGGTGGTGCGCGGCGAGGCTGTTCACCACCCGGTCGGCGCCGACCTCGCGCGGATGGTCGACCAGCAGCGGGACACCGGTGCGCACCCCCGGGCCGACGACCAGCGTCCGCATCCGGTCCGACCAGCGCGCCAGCAGGGTGCGCAGCTCGCGGGACGGGCCGGGGACGGTGGACAGCGCGGCGACCGCCGTCACCGCGGCGAACCGCGGCCCGAGCATCCCGGTGATCGTCAGGTCGAGCTCGTCGGCGGTGGCCCGGGTGTCGGTGCGCATCCGCCAGCGGTGCTCCGGCTCCGGGGTGAGCGAGGACGGGTCGGTCCCCGGCCCGGGCTCCGGGTAGAGCCCGAGCGAGACGTGGGTGTTCCCGACGTCGATGCAGAGCAGCACCGGCTACCGCGCCGCGGAGGACAGGAGCCCCGAGCCGGCCGGGGCGTGGCCGGGATCGGTGCCCAGCTCGGCGATCCGGTTGTCGGCGTCGACGAACACCACCCGGGACCGGTAGCCGCGCAGCTCCGCCTCGTCGTAGGCGCCGTAGGAGATCAGGATGACCAGGTCGCCGGGGTGCACCAGGTGCGCGGCGGCGCCGTTGATCCCGATCACCCCGGAGCCGGGCTCGCCGGTGATCACGTAGGTCTCCAGGCGGGCGCCGTTGGTGATGTCGACGATCGAGACCTGCTCGCCCTCCAGCAGGTCCGCCGCGGCCATCAGGTCGGCGTCGACGGTGACCGAGCCGACGTAGTGCAGGTCGGCCTGGGTGACGGTCGCGCGGTGGATCTTGGACTTCATCATCGTGCGGTACACGGGATCTCCTCGGATCAGAGCGCGACGGGGACGTTGTCGATCAGGCGGGTGCGGCCGAACCGGGCGGCGACCAGCAGCCGGGCGGCACCGGTGCCGGGCGGCGGGCCGAGGTCCGTCCCGCGCAGCGTCAGGTAGTCGAGCTCGATCCCGGGCACGCCGTCGAGCGCGGCCCGGGCGGCCGCCAGGACCGCGTCGTGGCCGCGGGCGGACACCCCGGCGCCCGCGGCGAGCGCCCGGGACAGCACCCCGGCGCGGACGCGCTGCTCGGGATCGAGGTAGACGTTGCGCGAGGACAGGGCCAGGCCGTCGTCCTCCCGGACGGTCGGCACGCCGACGATGTCCAGGCCGAAGTCCAGGTCGCGCACCATCCGGCGGATCAGGGTGAGCTGCTGGTAGTCCTTCTCGCCGAACACCGCCGCGTCCGGGGCGACGATGTGGAACAGCTTCGCGACGACGGTGAGCACGCCGTCGAAGTGGCCCGGCCGGACCGCGCCCTCCAGCTCCGCGCCGAGCGGTCCGGCCGAGACCCGGATCTCCGATCCGGGCGGGTACATGTGCTCGACGCCGGGGGTGAGGACCAGTTCGACGCCCTCCTCCCGGCAGGCGTCGAGATCGGCCTCCAGCGGGCGCGGGTAGCGGTCCAGGTCCTCCCCGGCACCGAACTGCAGCGGGTTCACGAAGATCGACACGACCGGGACGACGGCGCCCGGCATCCGCCGGGCGTGCCGGATCAGCTCGCGATGGCCCTCGTGCAGGGCGCCCATCGTCGGGATCAGCACGACCTTGCGGCCGGCGCCGCGCAGCGCCCGGGTCACCGGGGCCAGCTTCGCCGGATCGGCGTGCACGGTCAGCCGGCCGGTCGCGTAGCCGTTGCGGGTGGCGGTCACCGGTCCTCCTCCAGGGCCTTCTCGACGTCGTCCAGGGCGGCCCGGTCCAGCAGCCCGGCGGCCGCGGCCCGCCGGGCGGTCCGCCCGGCCAGCGCGCGGTAGCCCGCGGCCAGGTCGGGGTCCGCGGCCGTGATGCGTTCCAGATGGGTCCGGACGGTGCCCGAGTCACCCCGGGCGACCGGCCCGGTGAGCGCCCGGTCACCGTGCCGCAGCGCGTTGTCCAGGGCCGCCGACAGCAGCGGGGCGACCAGCCGGTCGGCGGGCCGCACGCCCGCCGACTCCAGCAGCTGCACGCAGTCCCCGACCAGCGTCATCAGGTGGTTGGCGCCGTGCGCCAGCGCCGCGTGGTAGAGCGGGCGGACCGCCTCGGGGATCCGCACCGGCTCGGCCGACATCTCCAGGACGAGCGCCTCGGCGACACTCCAGCCGACGGCGTCCCGGGGATCAGCCGCCCCGCTGTCGGCGTCGCCCGGTGCGGTCACCCCGACGCAGCAGGAGGCGAGCCGCTCGACGTCCTCGGGGCGGCCGGTGAAGGTCATCGCCGGGTGCAGGGCCAGCGGCAGCACCCCGTGCGCCGCGGCGGGCTCCAGCACGGCGACGCCGTGCGAGCCCGCGGTGTGCACCACGATCTGGCCGGGGCGGAAGCAGTCCGCGGCGGCGAGGCCGCGGACCAGGCCGGGCAGCACGTCGTCGGGGACGGCGAGGAGCACCAGGTCGGAACGGGTGCAGACCTCGTCCGGCGGCAGCAGGGGGACGTCCGGGAGCAGCTCGGCGGCCCGGCGCAGCGAGGCTCGGGACACCCCCGAGGCGGCGACGACGTGATGGCCCGCGTTGGCGAGGGCGGCCCCCAGCACCGAACCGACACGGCCGGCGGAGACCACGCCCACGGCGAGCCGCGCAGGGCGGCCGGCATCGTTCACTTCTCAGTCCGTTTCCTCCCGCTCCGGTCCGTGTCGGTACCGGTCGGGCAATCCGCGGTGCACGCGACCTCCGGTGGCCGCGCCAGCCGCGAGGGTAGACGCGCCCGGGAACCCCCGAGCACCCGCTATGACGGGATTCACCTGATCACGGCCTGCGCATCGGGCGGGTCGGACCGGGGTCGCCGGGATCGTCGTGGTGGCGGCCGCGGGGCTCGGGTCCGGCGGGGCGCTCGACCGGCCGGGTGGCGCCCTCGCCCGGGTCCGGCCCGGGGCGTGCCGGATCGGGTTCGGCGGCGCGGCGCGGATCGGGGGCCGGCGTCGGCCCGGCGCCCGGGTA
Organism: Pseudonocardia kongjuensis; assembly: GCF_039526905.1. NCBI lineage: Bacteria > Bacillati > Actinomycetota > Actinomycetes > Pseudonocardiales > Pseudonocardiaceae > Pseudonocardia > Pseudonocardia kongjuensis. The sequence goes on from NZ_BAAAJK010000007.1 coordinate 280,950, forward strand.
GGGGCCGGGGCCCGGGTTGTGGCCGGGGCCCGGGCCGGGTCCCGGGCCGGGTCCCGGTGCCCCCGCCCACGGCGCTCCGCCCCTCGGGCGGGGCGGCGCCCAGCCCCGGGGCGGGCCGTCGCCCCCCGGCGGCACGTCGTCGAAGGTCGGGATCCGGTGCGCCCCGGAGAAGCTGCCGTCCGGGGCGGCGGGGGGCGGCGGCTCCCAGCCCGAGGGCCGCTGCCGGGCCCAGGCCGCGACCAGCGCCTCCGGCACCCCCACCGCGATCGCCCGGGTCCGCAGCACGGCGGCCAGCTTCTCGTCGTGCAGGGCGCGCGCCGACTCCCGCACCGCACCGCGGGCGATCCGGTTCCGCATGAACGCCAGCTCGGTGACCGCGGCCTGGTAGTCGGCGACCGCCTTGGCCGTGGCCCGGCCGGAGCGCTTCCGGACCAGCGCCCGCCAGCCCTTCCGCCGGGAGAGCCGGGCCAGCAGCGGCACCTCGCTGGGCGCGATCCAGCCGGCCGCGGCGAACCCGGGGAGCTGGGCGGCGACGATCCGCGCCTCGCGGCGGCGGGCGTAGACCACCAGCATGACCAGGCCGGCGAAGATCGGGACCATCACGAAGGCGTAGATCTGGAAGAAGCCGCCGGGCGTCGCGGCCAGCACGGATGCGCCGTTCCACAGCGCGTGCAGCACCACCGCGGCGACGTAGCCGGCGGCGAGCGCCAGCACCCGGAGGCCGACGCTGCGACTGGCCACCGCCACCCCGGCCGCGATGCCGATCATGCAGGTGAACAGCGGGTGCGCGAACGGCGAGGCGACGCCGCGCATGAACAGCGTCGCGAGCACGCCCGCCGCCGCCGGGTCGGAGACCGCCCGGCCGAGATAGAGGATGTTCTCGCTGAACGCGAAGCCGGCGCCGACGATCCCGGCGTAGACGATGCCGTCGATGATGCCGTCGAACTCGCGGCGCCGGAACAGCAGCAGGCCGACCAGGAACAGCCCCTTGGCGAACTCCTCCACGATCGGCGCGACGACGACCGGGCCGAACAGGTCGCCGGCGCCGCGCCCGGCCGCGGCGTCGAGCACCACCGAGGCGCTGGTGTTGATCAGCAGCGAGACGAGCGCCGCGAAGCCGGCGCCCCAGAGGAACGCGCCCATCAGCATCCGCGGCGGTTCCGGCTCCCACCGGTCGACCCACAGGAACGCGGCGACCACCGGGACGACCGGGAGCAGCGCGGCGAGGGTGCCGACGACGACGCCGGCCGTCCCGACCGCCCGCTGCAGGATCCCGATCGTGATGACGGTCAGCAGCGCGAGGACGACGAGCCCGACGACCGGGAGCAGGACCCCGCGCCGCTTCGCCGAGGGGGCCGGCACCGGGGCGTAGGTGCGTCCGGACACGGCGGGAGATCCCATGGTCCGGAAGCCTAGAGAACTCGCCGCCGGTGCACCCGTCGCACGCGCCGCCGGTCCGGGTCACACCGGCGCCGGATCAGGAGCGCGCGGCGCCGTCCGAGTCGTCGGGGTCCTCGGGCGCCCGGCAGCAGTACTCCAGCCAGAGCGCGCCGCCGACCAGCAGCAACGCGCAGACCAGCCCGATCCCGGCGGTCACGCTGTCCCGGAACGCGGCGACCACGACGTCGGCCCGCGGCACCGTGTGCACCAGCAGGCCCGCCCACAGCCCGGCGATCACCGCGCCGGCCACCGAGGACGCCTTCGCCAGGAGCACCGCCCGCGCGGCCACCAGCGGGGGCACCGGCGCGGCGCCGCCGCGGCGCTCGATCCGGCGGCGCAGCACGATCCCGACGCCGAACTCGGCGACGGCGAGCACCCCGATCGTGACCCCGGCCGCGACCGGCAGCGGCGGGATGGTCGAGTACGTCAGCTGGACGAGAATGTTGCCGAGCAGGGTCGCGACCACCGCGATCGCGATCAGGTCGCGGTACCGGGTCGGCGTCACCGTGGGCCGCGGGTCCTCGCCGGAGCCCGGGCGGTACCGGCCGGGTCCGGGGCCGGTCATCGCGGGCCGTCCGGGCGCAGCGGCAGGTCGTCGCGCCGGTGGACACCGGCGCAGCCGTCCGGGCCGAGCCGGTCCAGCAGGTCGGCGACCGGTCCGTGGCCGTGCAGGACGGCGCCGGGATCGGCGAGCAGCCACGGCAGCAGCACGGTCGCCCGCGCGGGCGTCCCGGGATGGGGCAGCAGCAGCTCGGGATCATCGGAGAGCACCGGCCCGTCCGGCCCGTCCACCTGCACGACGTCGACGTCGAGCGTCCGCGGGCCCCACCGCTGCTCGCGGACCCGGCCGGCGGCGTCCTCGAGTGCCTGGCCACGGCGCAGCCAGCCCCACGCGTCCCGCGCGGGATCGTCGGCGACGACCACCGCGTTCAGGAAGTCCGGCTGGTCGGTGACCCCCCACGGTGCGGTCTCGAACACCGGCGAGACGGCGACGAGGGCAGGCCCCAGGTCCGCGACGACGGCCCGCAGGTGGCCGATCCGGTCGCCCAGGTTGGAGCCGAGGGAGAGCACGGCGCGGGTCACGCCCGGCTCCGGCGCAGCACGACCGCGACGTCGTCGAAGGTCAGCGGGATCGGCGCGGACGGCTTGTGCAGGGTCACCTCGACCTCGCGGATGCGCCCGTCGGAGCCGAGGACCGCGTCGGCGACGGAGCCGGCGACCGACTCGATCAGGTTCCGGGGCGGCCCGCCCACGACGGTCGCGGCGAGCTGGGCGAGCGCGCCGTAGTCGAGGGTGTCGGCCAGCTCGTCGGACGCCGCCGCGGCGGTCAGGTCGGCGTGCACGACCAGGTCGACGACGAACTCCTGGCCGTCGCGGCGCTCGTGGGCGAAGACCCCGTGCGTGCCGCGGACCCGCAGCCCGCGCAGCTCGATGCGGTCACTCACCGCCCGGCCCCCGGGACGATCCGGGCGTGGACCGGGCCCGGGTCGCACCCAGCCGGCAGGCTGCGCTCACCGCGACGGCGTCCATCGTGGACTCGACGTCGTGCACCCGGACGCCCCAGGCGCCGGCGTTCGCGGCGATCGCGCTGATCGCGGCGGTGGCGATCTCGCGCCCGGCGGGCGGGCGCGGGGTGCCGTCCTCGGCGGCCAGCAGCTCACCGAGGAAGCGCTTGCGCGACGCACCGACCAGCACCGGGAAGCCCAGCCCGACGAGCACGTCGAGGCGGCGCAGCAGTGCCCAGTTGTGCGCGGCCGTCTTCGCGAAGCCGAGGCCGGGATCGAGCACGATCCGGCCCGGATCGACCCCGGCCATCACCGCGTGGTCCACCCGGGCGACGAGCTCCTGGCGCACCTCGCCGATGACGTCCTCGTAGCCGGCCAGCTGCTGCATCGTGGAGCTGTGGCCGCGCCAGTGCATGAGCACCCAGGGCACCCGGGTCTCGGCGACGACGGCCGCCATCCGCGGATCGGCCAGGCCGCCAGAGACGTCGTTCACCATCGCGGCGCCCGCCTCGACGCAGGAGGCGGCGACCTCGGAGCGGGTGGTGTCGACGCTGACCCGGACGCCGGCGTCGACCAGCTCGCGGACCACCGGCAGCACCCGGTCCCGCTCGGTCGCCGCGTCCACCCGCTGCGCGCCCGGCCTGGTGGACTCGCCGCCGACGTCGACGAGATCGGCGCCTGCGTCGCGCATCGCGATCCCGTGCGCGACGGCGTGCGAGCGGTCCAGGTAGCGGCCGCCGTCGGAGAACGAGTCCGGGGTGACGTTGAGGATCCCCATCACCGCGCAGCGGCCCAGGTCGGGGAGGGTGCCGTCGGGGGCGACCACGTCAGGCCCCCCTGATCAATGACAGAGCCTCCGCGCGCGAGGAGGCGGAGCTCTTGAACAGGCCACGGACCGCCGAGGTGGTGGTGCGCGAGCCCGGCTTGCGGATGCCGCGCATGGCCATGCACAGGTGCTCGGCCTCCATCACGACGATCACCGCGCGCGGGTTCAGCTTGCGCACCAGCGCGTCGGCGACCTGGGCGGTGAGCCGCTCCTGCACCTGCGGGCGCTTGGCGTAGAGATCGACCACCCGGGCGATCTTGGACAGGCCGGTGACCTGGCCGTCGACCGCCGGGATGTAGCCGACGTGCGCCACCCCGTGGAAGGGCACCAGGTGGTGCTCGCAGGTCGAGAACATCGGGATGTCCCTGACCAGCACGAGCTCGCCGTGGCCCTCGTCGAAGGTCTTCTCCAGCACCGTGTCCGGATCGACGAACAGCCCGGCGAAGATCTCGCCGTAGGCGCGGGCGACCCGGGCCGGGGTCTCCCGCAGGCCCTGGCGGTCCGGGTCCTCGCCGATCGCGATCAGCAGCTCGCGGACGGCGTTCTCGGCGCGGGCGAGGTCCACGCCCGCCGGCACGGCGTCGGTGATCCCGGCCGCGACGGCGGCCGGGTGCACGGTGCCCGGCTGGCCGTCCGTGGTCGACGTGCTCAGTGTCCTGCCTCCGGGTCGCTGCCCCGCCGGTTCTCGCCGGGCTCGGTCGTGCTGCCGCCGTCGGCGCCGGATCCGGTCCACGGGCCGTTGCGGGACGGGCCGCCCTGCTGCTGGTCCTCACCCTGGCCGGGTGCGGGCCGGCCGGGCTGCTGTGCCTGCTGGCCGCTCCAGTTCGGCGGCGGCCAGGTCTGGCCGCGCGGCGTCGTCGCCGGCCGCCAGTCCGGCGGGGCGCCGTAGTTCGGGGCGACGGCGGGCGGGGGCTGCGGGTAGCCGCCCTGGTAGCCGGTCCGGGCGGGACCGGCCGGGGCGCCGCCCCAGCCGTTGCCGCCCTGGGCGCCGTTGCCGTACGGCGCGCCGCCGTTCGGGGCACCGCCGTGGGGGGACCCGCCATGGGGGGCGCCACCATAGGAGGCTCCGCCGTTCGGGGACCCGCCGTTCGCGGCACCACCGTTCGGGGCGCCACCGTTCGGGGCGCCACCGTTCGGGGCACCACCGTTCGGGGCACCACCGGAGGGCGCGCTGCCCTGCGGTGCACTGCCCTGCGGTGCGCTGCCGTGCGGGGCGCCGTTGCCGTTCCCCGCGCCGTAGCCGCCGTCGTTCGGCGCGTCCGGCCGGGCCTGGGTCGATCCGCCGGCCGGGAACGGGGAGGCGCCGGGCATGCCCGGGGCGTCGCCGTATCCGTTGACGCCCGCACCCACCTGCGCCGGGGTCCGCTCCTGCTCGTCGGGCAGGACCTCGCCGCGCTCGTGCGCCAGCTCGCGCGGTGTCTTGATCGGGGGCTTCTCCGACGGCGTGCGCTCACCGAAGTCGTCGAACGCGGTGATCCGCGGCCGCTTCTCCACCGAGCCGAAGATCCGCTCCAGGTCGCGCCGGTTCAGGGTCTCCTTCTCCAGGAGCTCCAGCACCAGGTCGTCGAGCACGTCGCGGTAGGTGTTGAGGATCTCCCACGCCTCGGTGTGCGCCGCCTCGATCAGCTTGCGCACCTCCTCGTCGATCTCGTGGGCGATCTCCAGCGAGTAGTCCGCCTGGTTGCCCATCGACCGGCCGAGGAACGGATCGCCCTGCTCGCGGCCGTAGCGCACGGCGCCCAGCTTGGCGCTCATGCCGTACTCGGTGACCATCGCGCGGGCGATCTTGGTGGCCTGGTCGATGTCCGACGAGGCGCCCGTGGTCGGCTCGTGGAACACCAGCTCCTCGGCCGACCGGCCGCCCATCGCGAACACCAGGCGGGCGATCATCTCGGCCCGGGTCATCAGGCCCTTGTCGTCCTCCGGGACGACGAGCGCGTGCCCGCCGGTCCGGCCGCGCGGCAGGATCGTGAGCTTGTAGACCGGCTCCAGGTCCGGCATCGCCCACGCGGCCAGCGCGTGCCCGCCCTCGTGGTAGGCGGTGATCTTCTTCTCCCGCTCGGAGACGATCTTCGACTTGCGCTTCGGGCCGCCGACCACGCGATCGACCGACTCCTCCAGCGCCGCGCCGTTGATCAGCGTGCCGTGCTCGCGGGCGGTCAGCAGGGCCGCCTCGTTGATCACGTTGGCGAGATCGGCGCCGGACATGCCGACGGTGCGCTTGGCGAGCGACTCGAAGTCGACGTCGTCGGCGAAGGGCTTGCCCTTGCTGTGCACGTTCAGGATCGCCCGGCGGCCGGCCAGGTCGGGGGCGCCGACCGGGATCTGCCGGTCGAACCGGCCCGGGCGCAGCAGCGCCGGGTCCAGGATGTCCGGCCGGTTGGTGGCGGCGATCAGGATGATGCCGCCGCGCGCGTCGAAGCCGTCCATCTCGACCAGCAGCTGGTTCAGCGTCTGCTCGCGCTCGTCGTGCCCGCCGCCGAGGCCCGCGCCGCGCTGCCGGCCGACCGCGTCGATCTCGTCGACGAAGATGATGCACGGCGCGTTCTGCTTGGCCTGCTCGAACAGGTCCCGCACCCGGGAGGCACCGACACCGACGAACATCTCGACGAAGTCGGAGCCGGAGATCGTGTAGAACGGCACGCCCGCCTCGCCGGCGACCGCGCGGGCCAGCAGCGTCTTGCCGGTGCCGGGCGGGCCGTAGAGCAGCACGCCCTTCGGGATCTTCGCGCCCAGCGCCTGGTAGCGGGCCGGGTTCTGCAGGAAGTCCTTGATCTCGTGGAGCTCCTCGACCGCCTCGTCGGAGCCCGCCACGTCCGCGAACGTGTTCTTCGGCATGTCCTTGTTCAGCTGCTTGGCCTTGGACTTGCCGAAGCTCATCACGCGGTTCCCGCCGCCCTGGGCGTTGTTCAGGAACCAGAACAGGATGATCAGCACCAGCGCCAGCGGGATCATCATGATCAGCAGCGAGGACAGGAACGAGTCCTGGCGCACCACGGTGTCGTACTCGCCGATGCCCGGGACCCCGCGCAGCGAGTCGAAGATCTGCCCGGACAGCTGGGCCGGGTACTGGGTGATGAGCTGGGTCTCGCCGTCGACCGGCGTGTTCAGGGTCAGCCGGAGCTGCTGCTCGCGGTCCTCGACGAGGGCGTCACGGACGTTGCCCTCCTGGATCTGCGCGAGCGCCACCGAGGTCGGGACCTCCGTGTAGCCCCGGGTGTCGTCGAACATGAAGCTGAACCCGAGATAGATCAGGAGCGCGACGAGGATCCAGATCAACGGGTTGCGGAGCAGGCGCTTGCGATCCATGCAACGTCGGCCTGGGTGGCCTTCACCTTCCCGAGAGTGGTTCACGGCAGCGGCGGCGGAGAGTGCGACCGCCCCGCCGGACGGCCCTGACCCGCCAGGATAGCCGCACGCCGGAGCGAGCGCGCCGGGCGGATCCGGCTGTCGACGACCGTTCCCGGCCGTCCACCCGATCAACGCCCGGCCGACCTGCCCGGTTCCCCCACAGGGGTGTCCCGCCGCACACCTGCCGCGCGGGGTGTGGGACAACTGTGCGGCACGCTCGGTGCCGGACCGGCGGCACACCGCGCTCGGGTCCTGCTCCGTCCGGCCGAACCGGGCTGGTCTGCGGGTCGGGAGGGGCGGATCGGATGACATGGCGCGCTGGCGGCGGTGCCCGCCGGACGGTGCCGGCGCTGGCGGTCGGTCTGGCCGTCTCGGCCGCGCTGACCCTGGCCGTCGCGCCGTCGGTCCCGCCGGCCGCGGAGCCGGCCCCGCCGGGGACCCGGCCGGCCGGGACCGTGACCACCGCCCGCGCCGAGCCGGTGCCCGCCCGCCCGGCGGTCCTGCCGGGCCCGGCGCCGGTCGGGCCGGGTGTGGTGACCGAGACCGCGGGCGCCGGGCTGTGCACCGCCGGGTTCGTGTTCACCTCCGGCGACCGGACCTTCCTCGCGCAGGCCGCGCACTGCGGCGGGACCGGCGACGAGACCGAGACCGACGGCTGCACCTCCGACGCGGTGCCGCTGGGCACCCCGGTGACCGTCCGGGGCACCGACCGCACGGTGACCGGGACCCTGGCGTGGAGCTCGTGGAACACGATGCAGGCCCGCGGCGAGCGCGACAGCGACACCTGCGCCTACAACGACCTGGCGCTGGTCGAGCTGCCCCGGGACGCCCGTTCCGCGGTGGGCGCCGCGGTGCCGTTCTTCGGCGGCCCGGACCGGGTCCGCACCGCAGCGCCGGCCGTCGGCACGCCGGTGTTCGGCCTGGCCAACCCGCCGGACGCGGCCGGGGTGCGCACCGTCGGGGCGCGGGCCGGGGCGATCGCCGGCGAGGTCGGCGGCGGCTGGGGGCACTCGGTGTACTCGCTGACGCCGGGCGTGGCCGGGGAGTCCGGCAGCCCGCTGCTGGACGGCGAGGGCCGCGCCGTCGGCGTCCTGTCCAGCCTGTCGACGACGGCGGACCGGCCCAGCATCGAGTACACCGACCTGGCCCGCGCGCTGGCCTACGCCGAGCGCACCGACGGCCCGCCGGGGCTGACGCTGGCCGCGGGCGCGCCGTTCACCGCGACCCCGCCCGGGGTGGACCCGCGGGCGCTGGCGCTGCCGGCCGGGCCCGGGCTCGGCCGCTGAGCCGCCGGCCGGGCACCGCTCAGGCGTAGACCTTCGGGTCCAGGGTGCCGATGTAGGGCAGGTCCCGGTAGCGCTCGGCGTAGTCCAGGCCGTACCCGACGACGAACTCGTTCGGGATGTCGAAGCCGACGTAGCGGACCGGCACGTCGACCTTCACCGCGTCCGGCTTGCGGAGCAGGGTGACCACCTCAAGCGAGGCGGGCGAGCGGGTCTGCAGGTTGCCGCGCAGCCAGTTCAGGGTCAGCCCGGAGTCGATGATGTCCTCGACGATCAGCACGTGCCTGCCCGCGATGTCGCGGTCGAGGTCCTTGAGGATGCGCACCACGCCGGACGACGAGGTGGACGAGCCGTAGGAGCTCACCGCCATGAACTCGAGCTGGGTCGGCAGCGGCAGCGCCCTGGCGAAGTCGGTCATGAACATGACCGCGCCCTTGAGCACGCCGATCAGCACCAGGTCGTGCTCCCGGCCGCCCTGCACGACGTCGGCGTAGTCCTCGGCGACCTGTCGGGCCAGCTCGGCGGTCTTGTCCCGCACCTGCTCCTCGGTGACCAGCACCGACGAGATGTCACCGTCGTACACGCGCTCACGTCTCCCTCGTGCCCGGCACCCACCGGTCCCGGCCGGCTCTCCGCCACCGGGCGGTCTCGGTCACGCCCGGTCACGCCCCCAGCGACGGCGGCGCAGCACGAGCCTGCCACGCGTGCGGACCAGCTCCAAGCCGCCGCCGAGGGCGGGTCCGCCCTGCCCGCGCCACCGGCCGACGAGATCGTCGGCGCGCCGCAGCTGCTCGTCGGTGAGGGCCAGTACGCCGTGCCCGGTGAGCCATTCACGCAGCACCCGGCGGCGCACGGCGGCCGCAGCGGTGACCAGGACCGCGGTGTCGAGAGCGGGCGCGATCGGGTCGCCGGGGCCGGCGGCGGGCGGTCCGGCGGGCCCCGGCGGGCCGGGCGCGGGGCTGTCGCTGTCGCTCAGATCACCCGCCGGCGCGGGTGCCGGCGGGTCCGGCGGACCGGTGCGGGAGGCGAGCTCCCGCAGCCGCACCGCCGCCTCGGTGAGGGCGGCGTCGTCGTCGGCCAGCTGGGCGGCGGTGCGGGCGAGCGCCGGGGCGACGCCGCCGCCCAGGACCTCCTCCAGCAGCGGCAGCACCTCCCGGCGCAGCCGCACCCGGGTGAACCGCGGATCGGCGTTGTGCGGGTCGTCCCAGACCGGCAGCCCGAGCTCGGCGCAGGCGGCGACGGTGTCCGCCCGGCGCAGGCCCAGCAGCGGGCGCAGCCAGGGCGCCGACCAGGGCCGCATGCCGGCGAGCGAGCGCGCCCCGGATCCGCGGGCCAGCCCGAGCAGCACCGTCTCGGCCTGGTCGTCGAGGGTGTGCCCGAGCAGCACCGGCGACGACGGGCCGGGGCGGGCGGCCAGCAGCGCCGCCCGGCGGGCCCGGCGGGCGGCGGCCTCGGTGCCGCCCGGGCCGGTCACCCGGACCGCCTGCACCGCGGCGTCCACCCCGGCGCGGCGCAGCGCGGCGGCGAGCTCCGCGGAGCGTTCCGCGGAACCGTCCTGCAGGCCGTGGTCGACGACGAGCGCGTGCACCGGACCGTCGACGACCTCGCGGACGGCGTGCACCAGGGCCGTGGAGTCGGCGCCGCCCGAGCAGCCGACCAGCGGCGCCGCGCGACCGGGCCGGTCGGGGTCGCCGAGCAGGCCGAACGCCTCGCGCACCGCCGCCAGCACCCGCCGCGCGGCCGGAGGGGTCACCTCAGCCGGCGCGGCGCAGCCACGCCTGCGGCTCGGCGAGCTCGGCCCGGGTCGGCAGGGTCTGCGGCGACTCCCAGACCCGGTTGAGGCCGTCCATCCCGACGGCGGCCTCGATCTCCCGGCAGAACGCCGCGCCGACCGCGTACTGCCGCATCTTCGCCTCCACGCCCAGCAGCGTCCGCAGCAGCCGGTCGACCAGCCCGCCGCCGCGGCGGCGCTCGGTGAACCGGCGGCGGATCACCGCGACGTCCGGCACGACGTCCGGGCCGACCGCGTCCATCACGTGATCGGCGTGCCCCTCCAGCAGGGTGGACAGCGCGAGCAGCCGGTCGAGCACGGCCCGCTGCTCGGGGCCCTGCAGCAGCTCGACGAGCGCGAGCACGTCGCCCTTCTCGCCGTTCTCCCCGCGCATCGAGCGGATCGCCTCGGGCAGCCGGGTGAGCTTCGCGGTGTCCGGCTCCTGCAGCGACAGCAGCTCGGTGACCAGGCCGGCGAAGTGGTCGCGCAGCCACGGCACCGCGGTGAACTGCAGCCGGTGGGTGGCCTCGTGCAGGCAGACCCAGAGCCCGAACTGCTCGCCGTCGACGCCGAGGGTGCCGGTCGCGGCGTGCACGTTCGGGGCGACGACGATCAGCCGCCCGGCGCCGTCCGGGCCGCCGAACGGGTCGTACTGGCCGAGCACCCGGGCGCCGAGGTAGGCGAGCAGCGCACCGAGCTGGACGCCGGAGCCGGCCGCGGTGACGCTGCGCAGCGGCCACGGCGAGGCGGGCAGCTCGGCGCCGGAGGTCAGCGCGTTCATGCCCTCGGTGGCGGCCCGCGCCCAGGCCGGGCGGTCCAGGACGTCGGCGGGCAGCAGCGGCAGGCCCGCGCCGAGGCCGGTGACCTCGCGGACGTGCCCCTCGGCGCGCGCCGAGTCGGTGCGCAGCCGCTCGACCAGCTCGCGCGCGGCCGCCGGGGTGGTGCGCGGGCCGGCCGGCATCAGCCGGGTCGCGGTGCTCGCCGCCAGCGACCAGTTGACGGGCAGGCCCCGCGCGGCGCGCCGGTCGGACGCGGGTGCGGGATCGGTCACGGTGGCCGGGCCGGTCGCGTCGGGCTGCATGGCCGCCACGCTACCCGCGACCGCGCCGCGGGCCGGTCCGCCGAGGGGGCCGGTCAGTCCCGGCAGCCGCAGCGGCTCAGGGTGGCGGCGATCCGGTCCAGCGCCGGGCGGGCGTCGGCCGGCGAGGTGCCGTTGGACAGCAGCGCGAAGACCAGCAGCCTGCCGTCGACGTCGGTGACCACGCCGGCCAGGCTGGACGCCCCGCTGAGGGTGCCGGTCTTGGCCCGGACCACGCCCCGGCCGGCGATCGACGGCCCGTCGGTGAACCGCTCGGTCAGCGTGCCGGCGCCGCCGGCGACCGGCAGCCCGGTGAGGATCGGCCGGAGGAACTGGACGTCGGCGGGGCTGTCCGACTGGGCGGCGGCCGAGGCCAGCACCGCGCCGAGCAGCCGGGCCGGGACCCGGTTCTCCCGGGACAGCCCGCTGCCGTCCGCGGCGACCAGGCCGCTGACGTCGTACCCGGCCTGCACCAGGGCCTCGGTGACCGCGCGGGAGCCGCCGTCGAACGACGCCTCGGTGTCCCGGACGATCGCGACCTGGCGGGCCAGCGCCTCGGCCGTGACGTTGTCCGACGCGGTGAGCATGTACTCGACGAGTGCGGCGATCGGCGGGGAGGCGACGCTGCCCAGCACCGGCGCGTTCGGGGCGGCGGTGCCCTCCCGGACCTCGGTGGCGCCGAGCGCGGCGGCCAGCGCCTGCCCGGCGGCCCGGGCCGGGTCGGACGAGCGGGGCCCGTCCTGCTGCTGCGGGTCGGTGCGGCCGCCGTCGAGCATCAGCGGCGACATCGGCGCGACGTAGCCGTCGGCGACGTCGCTGGGGCCCCAGCCGGGCGAGAGCGCGGGCCCGGTCCACTGCGAGGTGTCGACGTAGACGGTGCGCACCGGCTGGTCGACCGCCTCCCGCACCTCGGCGGCGAGATCGTCGATCCGGGACGGATCGGGATAGAGCCCGGTCTCGCCGGCCGGCAGCGCGGTCAGCGTGGGGTCGCCGCTGCCGACGAGCACCACCGAGCCCGGGTCCGGGCCGGGCACCACCCGGGTGGCGAGCCGGTCGGTCGGGTTCATCGACAGCAGCGCGGCGGCCGCGGTGAGCAGCTTGGTGGTGGAGCCGGGGACCATCGCCCGCCCGCCGTCGCGCTCCCACAGCGGCTCCACGCCGCGCGGCGCCGAGGAGTCGATGACGACGCCGGTCACGTCGCCCAGCGCCGGCGACTCCAGCTGGTCGGCCAGCGCCTGGGTGATGCCGGCCGCGGTCGGGACCGGGGCGGTCGGGGTCAGCGGGCGCAGCGCGGGCATCGGGACCGGCGGGTACTGGGCCGCCGTCTCACCGAGCCCGAGCCGGTCGCGGGTCTCCGGGCCGGCCAGCGCGACCGCGCCGAACAGCGAGGCGAGTGCCATCACCGCGACCGCGATGACGGCGATCCGCCGGGTGCTGCGGTCCGGCCGGCGATGCCTGCGTCCCACTCCGCCTCCTGCTCGTGACGTCCGGTCCCGGGCTCCGGGACCGGCCGACCTGCCCGGCCGATGGTGCGACACCCGCCACATCAGCACCGGTTCGGGGTCACCGGCCTGCCACCGTCGGCCCCCGGTCCCTCACACTAGGGGGCAGCACAGACACCGCCGGAGTGGGCGGGCCACCCGGCTCCGCCCGGCCCCGGCGCGACCGTGACCCTCTTCAAGGAGCAACGAATCGTGGACTTCGACGTCACCATCGAAATCCCCAAGGGTGGCCGCAACAAGTACGAGGTCGATCACGAGACCGGCCGGATCCGGCTGGACCGGACCCTCTTCACCGCCACCCAGTACCCGGCCGACTACGGGTTCATCGACGACACCCTCGGCGAGGACGGCGACCCGCTGGACGCGCTGGTGCTCGTCCAGGAGCCGACCTTCCCCGGCTGCGTGATCCGCGCCCGGACGATCGGCATGTTCCGGATGAAAGACGAGGCCGGCGGCGACGACAAGGTCCTGTGCGTGCCGGCCAGCGACCCGCGCCAGGAGCACCTGCGCGACATCCACCACCTGGCGGAGTTCGACCGCGCGGAGATCCAGCACTTCTTCGAGATCTACAAGACGCTCGAGCCGGGCAAGAGCGTCGAGGGCGCCACCTGGGTCGGCCGCGCCGACGCCGAGCGCGAGATCAAGGCGTCCTACGAGCGGGCCAAGCAGGCGGGTCACTGATCCGCGGCCCCGGGGCGGCCCGGCCGGCCGCCCCGGGGCCGGGGTTCAGACCTTCTCGAACACGGCGGCCAGGCCCTGCCCGCCGCCGATGCACATCGTCTCCAGCCCGTACCGGGCGTCCCGGCGGTGCATCTCCCGGGCCAGCGTGGCCAGGATCCGGCCACCGGTCGCACCGACCGGGTGGCCCAGCGAGATCCCGGAGCCGTTCACGTTGGTCCGCTCGAAGTCGGCCTCGGTGAACTTCCACTCCCGGGTGCAGGCCAGCACCTGAGCCGCGAACGCCTCGTTCAGCTCGATCAGGTCGATGTCGGCCAGGCCGAGCCCGGCCGCGCCGAGCGCCTTCGCCGTCGCCGGGACCGGCCCGATCCCCATCGTCGCGGGCGGCACCCCGCCCAGTCCCCAGGACACCAGCCGGACCAGCGGCCGCAGCCCCAGCTCGGCGGCGGTCTCCGGGCTGGTCACCACGCAGATCGACGCGCCGTCGTTCTGCCCGGAGGCGTTGCCCGCGGTGACCGTCGCGTCCGGGTCGTCGCGGCCCAGCACCGGGCGCAGCGTCGCCAGCTTCTCGACCGAGGAGTCCGGCCGGATGTGCTCGTCGGCGTCGACCACGGTGTCGCCCTTGCGGCCCGGCACCGTCACCGGAACGATCTCGTCGGCGAACCGGCCCGCGGCCTGCGCCGCCGCCGCGCGCCGGTGCGACCGGACCGCGAACTCGTCCTGCTCCTCGCGCGGGATCGCGTACTCGCGGCGCAGGTTCTCCGCGGTCTCCAGCATCCCGCCGGGCACCGGATGGTTCCGCCCGCCCGCGGTCACCCGGCCGCGGGCCAGCGAGTCGTTCAGCAGCACCCCGGCGCCGCCCTTGACCCCCCACCGCATCCCGGTGGAGTAGAACGACGCCCCGGACATCGACTCGGCGCCGCCGGCCAGCAGCACCTCGGCCGCGCCGGTCTGCACCTGCATCGCGGCGTAGAGCACCGCCTGCAGCCCGGAGCCGCAGCGGCGGTCGATCTGGATCCCGCCCGCGGTCACCGGCAGGCCGGCGTCCAGCGCCGCGACCCGGCCGATCGCCGGCGCGTCCATCGTCGGGTAGCAGTGGCCCAGCACCACGTCGTCGACGGCGGACGGGTCCAGCCCGGTCCGCTCCATCAGCGCCCCGATCACCGTCGAGGCCAGGGTGTGCGCCGGCACGTCGCGCAGCGACCCGCCGAATCCGCCCACCGGGGTCCGCAGCGGCTCGCAGATCACCGCATCACGCATGAACTCGCTCCTTCGACGTTCCACTCAGACGTACTGGCGGGTGAGCCACTCGGCGACCAGCGCGGGCTTCTCGGAGCCCTCGATCTCGACCGTCACCCCGATGGTGAGCTGCACCCCGCCGGTGACGTCGGTGACGTCGACCAGCTCGACCCGCGCCCGGACCCGGCTGTCGACCGGGACGGGGCTGGTGAACCGGACCTTGTTGAGGCCGTAGTTGACGCCCATCCGCACGCCGTCGATCCGGTAGACGTCCGGTACCAGCCTCGACAGCAGCGACAGGGTCAGGAAGCCGTGCGCGATGGTGGTGCCGAACGGGCCGTCGGCGGCCTTCGCGGCGTCGACGTGGATCCACTGGTGGTCCTCCGTCGCGTCGGCGAACCCGTCGATCCGCTCCTGGGCGACGGTGAACCACTCCGAGACACCGACCTCGGTCCCCTTCGCCGCCCGCAGCTCGTCGACCCCGTTGAAGACGCGCATCCGTCACTCCCCTCGCTCCGGCACACCCACCGGTGCCGATCACCGTGTCTCTACCCCACCACGGGTACCCGGAGTCGGTGAAGTCACCAAACCCACACGCCCCGTCCCGCGCGATCGGCGCTCCTTGGCTATGGTCGGAGCGCGTAGGACGGCCTGCAGCCCGCCGGGCCGACTCCGACGTGGAGCGCCGACGCCGATGAACACGACCCACCGCCAGTGCCGATGAGCTCGCCCCCCACGACGCAGGATCCGCCGCCCGGGCTCGTGCACCGGGCCGTGCCCTACCGCACCCCGGAGCACCAGGCCCAGGTGCTGACCGGGCCGGTCACCGGGGCGCTGGAACGCGGCCGCCGGGCGATCGTCGTCGTCGAGCCGCGGTGCCGCGCCGAGCTGGAGCGGGCGCTCGGTGACGAGGCCGGGGTGCGCTACGTCCGGCCGGAGGAGCTGCACTCGGCGCCGCCGTTCACCGTCGCGGGCCGGTGGAGCCGCACCGTGCGGGACGCGATCGCCGAGGGTGCGTCCGGCGTCTGCGCGGTCGCCCAGCCGGTCGCCCTGCCCGGGGCCGATCCGTCGTACTGGACCCGGCTGGATCTCGCGATCGGGTACGCGATGCGGGCGCTGCCGGTGGAGATGCTGTGCTGCTTCGCCGACCAGGACGGCGCCCGCGAGCAGGCCGGCGCGCTGCACGACGAGTTCCTCGTCGACGGCGCGGCCGTGCCCAGCACGCACCGCCGCGACGACCACGAGCTGCTGCAGGAGAACCCGCAGCGGCCGCCCGCCGATCTCGGGGAGCCGCTGCTCGTCGAACCGGTCGAGCTGCACCGGCTGTCCGGGATGCGGCACACCGTGCGCCGCGAGGGACAGCTGTCCGGGCTCGGCCCGGCCCGCGTCGAGGACCTGGTGCTCGCGGTGAACGAGCTGGTCAGCAACGGGATCGAGCACGGATCGGGGTGCCCGGTGCTGCGCATGTGGCGGACCCCCGCCGGCCTGGTCGCCGAGATGACCGACACGGTGCCCGGCCGGCTGGCCTTCCCCGGCCTGGCCGCCCCGCCGCCGTCCGGCGAGCGGGGCCGCGGCCTGTGGCTGGCCTCCGAGCTGGCCGACGTGCTGCAGGTGTGGACCGCCGACGACGATCCCGGTCAGGTCCAGGGCACCGTCGTCCGGGTCGTGATGAACCCGCCGTGACGGATGTGACGCGGCCGGAGGTGCCGGGGAAGTGACAGAGTGACGAGGTGACGCAGCCCGATCGCGCCGCCGACCCGGTGTCCCGCTTCCTCCGGATGGTGACCGGCCCGGAGCCCTCGCTCGACGAGGGCGCCCTCGCCATCGCCGCCGGAGCCGCCGCCGACCCGGCGCGGGCCGCCGCCGACGCGGTCCGCGCCCGCACCCGCCTCGACGAGCTGGCCGACGGCGTCAGCGGGCCGGAGTCGCTGCTGCACCGGCTGTTCACCGAGGCCGGGTTCACCGGCGACAGCGCGAACTACCGCGACCCGCGCAACTCGTTCCTGCCCGACGTGCTGGAGCGCCGCACCGGCATCCCGATCACGCTGTCGGTGGTGGCGATCGAGGTCGGGCGCCGGGCCGGGGTGGCGCTGGAGGGTGTCGGGATGCCAGGGCACTTCCTGGTCCGGCTGCCCGGCACCCAGCGCTACCTGGACATGTTCGACCAGGGGCGGCGGCTGGACCTGGCGGGCTGCGAGGCGCTGTACCGGGCCACCACCGGGGCCGGGCCGGAGGTGCCGTTCGGGCCCGGCCTGCTCCCCCGCACCTCGACCCGGCAGATCCTGGCCCGGATGCTGGACAACCTGCGCGCCAACTACGCCCGCACGAAGGACCACGTGAACCTGGAGTGGGTGCTGCGGATGCGGCTGGGCCTGCGGCACCAGGGCCCCGACCTGATCCGCCAGCTCGGCGAGGTGCTGGCCGCGCAGGCCCGGTGGGACGAGGCCGCCCGGCTGATGGAGTCCTGGGCGGACGGCCCGGGCCGGGGATCGCGGTCCGGCGCCGAGGTGCTCGACGAGGTGCGCGTCGAGGCCCGCAGGCACCGGGCGCACCTGAACTGAGCGCCGGGCCGGACCGTCAGGAGTGCGGCGCCCTGGTCGGCGCGCCGGAGTCCTCGCCGAACCGCCACGGCTGCCCGGTCGACTCCAGCACCGCCATCCACAGGTCGCCGTGCGGGTCGACCTGGTTGCGCCGGCTCACCGCCAGAGTCATCGGGATGTGCACGAACCGGCGCCGGACCCGGCCGACCACCATCGACGTCCGCCCGGACATCGCCGCGTGCACCGCGGCCTGCGACAGCCGGACGGTGTAGACGCTGTCGTAGGGGTTCGCCGGGACGCTGCGGATGATGTAGCTCGGGTCGACGTAGCGGACCGTGGTCTCCATGCCGGCCTCGGCGAACGAGTCGCCGATCCGTTCCTTGAGCCACGGGCCGATGTCGGCGAGCTTGGCGTTGCCCGAGGCGTCGGTCCGCCCGACCGGCGGCAGCAGCTCCTGCCCCGCCCCCTCGGCGACCACGACGACCGCGTGCCCGCGCTGGGACACCCGCCGGCGCAGGTGGTGCAGCAGGCCGGTCTCGCCGTCCAGCTCGAACGGGACCTCCGGGATCAGCACCGCGTCGGCGTCGGACCGGACCAGCGAGGCGTAGCAGGCGATGAAACCGGAGTGCCGGCCCATCAGCTTCACCAGGCCGACCCCGCCCGGGGTGGACTTGGCCTCCACCGTCACCGACCGGATCGCCTCGCTGGCCTGCGAGAACGCCGTCTGGAAGCCGAAGCTCTGGTCGATGAAGGGGATGTCGTTGTCGATCGTCTTCGGGATCCCGACGATGGCGATCCGCAGGCCCCGCTCGGCGACCACCCTGGCGATCTCCATCGCCCCGCGCATGGTGCCGTCGCCGCCGATCACGAACAGCACGTTGAGGTGCATCTGCTCCAGGCAGTCGACGATCTCGCCCGGGTCCTGCGGGCCGCGCGAGGTACCGAGGAAGGTGCCGCCGTCGACCGGGATGTCGCGCACCGACTCCGGGGACAGCTCGACGACGTCGTGCCCGTAGGAGGAGATGAAGCCCCGGTAGCCGTTGCGGAAGCCGACGACCCGCCGGACGCCGTAGTGGTAGGTCAGGGTGCGGACCAGGCCGGCGATGACGTCGTTCAGGCCGGGGCACAGCCCGCCGCAGGTGACGATCCCGGCCCGGGTCTTGGACGGGTCGAAGTAGATCTCGCGGCGCGGGCCGCACGGCTCCAGGCCGGGCAGCTCCTCGACGTCGACGCCGCGCGACTTGAGCCCGGCGGCGGTGTCGTCGAGCAGCACCCGGTCCCCGGCGTCCACGTAGTGCTCGGTGGTGCGGCGGGCGTCCAGCAGCGGGGCCAGCGGCGAGGTGATCCGAGCCGGTCCGAGCGTGTCGATCGCCAGGTCGTCCGGGGTGATGCTGCTGTACTCCCAGGTCGTCACGCTGTCCTCCTCCGGATTCCGGGTGGATCGATGCAGACGGTCCGCGCAGCGATCCGGTGCCCGATCATGCTGCACCACCGGTCCCGGTGTCAGGCCGGGCCGCGCCTAGTGTGACGAGCGTGCCCCTCGCCCTGCTGACCAACGACGACGGCGTGCACGCCCCCGGCCTGCACGCGCTGGCCCGCGCGGCCCGCGACGCCGGCCTGGACGTGATCGTCGCGGCCCCGGCCGGGGACGCCAGCGGCGCCGGCGGTTCGGTGCGCTGCGTGCTGACCGACGGGCACATCGGCGTCACCGAGCACGAGATCCCGGCGCTGGACGGCATCCCGGCGTACGGGGTGGACGCCGATCCGGGGTTCATCGTGCGGGCGGCCGGGCAGGGCTGGTTCGACCGGGAGCCCGATCTCGTGCTGTCCGGGATCAACCCGGGCGCGAACACCGGCGGGCAGGTGCTGCACTCCGGGACCGTCGGCGCGGTGCTGGCCGGCACCCTGAACGGCTGGTCCGGGATCGCGTTCTCGCTGCACTGCGGACTGCGGCTGCCCGAGCGCCCGAACTGGGCGTCGGCGACCGGGCTGCTCGGCGAGCTGCTGGAGCGGCTCGCCGGCCGCCCCGCCGGGACCGCCTGGTCGGTCAACGTCCCGGACGTGCCGCAGCCGGAGCTGCCCGCGCTGCGCGAGGCGCGGCTGTGCGACTCGGGTGCGGTCCGGGTGCGGATGGTGCACCGCGGGCCCGACGGCGAGCGGCCGGGCGGGCTGCGGGCGCTGGTCTCCGAGCACTACGGCGAGGCCGAGCCGGGCACCGACGTGGCGCTGCTCGCCGCCGGGCACCCGACGATCACCGAGCTCGCCCCGATCGGGCACCGGGCCGGCGCCACCGGCTACCCGGGCTGAGCAGGCCGTTCAGTCCCGGTCGTAGCCGTCGCGGGCGGCGAGCACGCCGGAGATGTTGTCGATCGCCCACCGTTCAAGCGCGCCGAGCACCGGGAGCAGGCTCCGGCCGAGCGTGCTGAGCTCGTACTCCACGTGCGGCGGGATGACCGGGTGCACCGTCCGCACGAGCAGCCCGTCCCGCTCCAGCGCGCGCAGCGTCTGGGTCAGCATCTTCTGGCTGACGCCCTCGATCCGGCGGGCCAGCGCGGTGTAGCGCATCGGCCCGCCGGCCAGCGCGCCGACGACCAGCACCGTCCACCGGTCACCGATCCGGTCCAGCAGCCGGCGGGTCGGGCAGGCTTTCGAGTACGGGTCCCACTGCGGCTCTTCCTGCACACTCTCCTCCTGGTGCGTACAGCACTGCGAGGTGCCTTCTTCCCGATCGACATGCGTCGACGCATGCTCTCACGCATGTCGCAGAAGACGGTGCTGGTGACCGGTCGAGCAGGCCGCGGGCTACCCGTACTTCAAGGAGGCCCTCGTCGTCCGGACGACGGTCGCCGCGGCCGGGCTGCGGCCGCACGGGATCCGGGTCAACTGCGTCTCGCCCGGTCCGGTCTTCCGGTTCCTGATGGGCGGGGACAGCGCCTGGATCAACGGCGCCGATCTCGCCACCGACGGCGGCCTGGCCGCCGATCTCACCGTGCACGGCTGACCGGCACACGTCATCACCACGACCACCACCGAGGAGAGAGCATGTCCGCACGACTGTCCGGCAAGTCCGTGATCATCTCGGGGGCCGCCCACGGGATCGGGGCGGCGCAGGCCCGCCTGTTCGCCCGGGAGGGAGCGCGGCTCGCGCTGTTCGACATCGACGGCGAGGGCGTCGCGAAGCTGGCCGCGGAGCTCGTCGCCGACGGCCACCGGGTCGTCCACACCACCGCCGACGTGGTGTCCGAGGACGACTGGATCCGGGTCGTCGCGCTCGCCGAGGACGAGCTCGGCGGCCTGCACGCACTCAGCAACAACGCCGGGATCTTCCGGCCGGAGGGCGTCGAGGAGACCACCGTCGAGCTGTTCAACACGATCACCGCGATCAACCAGCTCGGGGTGATCCTCGGGATGAAGACGGCGATCCCGGCGCTGCGCCGCGCCGGTGGCGGATCGATCGTCAACTTCTCGTCGATCTACGGGCTCACCGGCTCCGGCCTGGCCACCGCCTACCAGGGGACCAAGGGGGCGGTCCGGCTGATCACCAAGACCGCCGCCGTCCAGTACGCGCCGGAGGCGATCCGGGTCAATTCGGTGCACCCCACGATGATCGACACCCCGCTGATCCGGAACGGGGTGCCGGAGAACGAGCTGCGCAGGCTCCTCAAGCTGGTCCCGATGCAGCGCATCGGGCAGGCCGACGAGGTGGCCCACGCAGCCCTGTTCCTGCTCTCCGACGAGGCGTCGCTGATCACCGGGGCCGAGCTCGCCGTGGACGGCGGCTACACCGCGGGCGCCCCGATCCCGGACTGAGCGCGCTCAGCCCTTCGCGGCGGCGAGGCGCTCGGCGGCGTCCGCCCAGTTGACGACATTCCACCAGGCCTTGACGTAGTCCGGCTTCACGTTCTTGTACTGCAGGTAGAACGCGTGCTCCCACATGTCGAGCAGCACGATCGGGGTCTGCCCGGCCGGCAGCTGGGACTGCTGGTCGTAGAGCTGGTGGATCAGCAGCTTCCCGCCGAGCTGGTCGTAGCCGAGGATGGCCCAGCCGGAGCCCTGGATGGTGGTGGCGGCGGCGGTGAAGTGGGCCTGGAAGGCGTCGAAGGAGCCGAAGTCCTGGTCGATCGCCGAGGCGAGGTCACCGGTGGGCTTGTCGCCGCCGTCCGGGGACAGGTTCTTCCAGAACGCGGAGTGGTTGACGTGCCCGCCCAGGTTGAACGCGAGGGTCTTCTCGAGACCGACGATCGCGCCGAAGTCGTTGCGCTCGCGGGCGTCGGCGAGCTTCTCCAGGGTCTGGTTCAGCGCTGTCACGTAGGTGTTGTGGTGCTTGGAGTGGTGCAGCTCCATGATCTCCGGCGCGATGTGCGGCGCCAGGGCGGAGTAGTCGTAGGGAAGGTCGGGAAGCGTGTAGTCGGCCATGCGCACAGCCTCCGACCTGCACCGGACTTCAGGTCAACTGTGACGTGCCCCTCAGTGCTCGTCGCGGCCGGTCAGGGCGTGCTCCAGCTCGTCGGCCAGGTGCACGACCTGCCGGAACGGGAACTCGAAGCCGTCGAGCGCGGCGGGCCGCAGCGGGATGGAGTGCCGGTACACCACGACGCCCTCCTCCGCGGCGAGCCCGCCGACCGGCGACGGGCCGGCCAGTTCGAGGGCCTTCGCGAGATCGACCTCGGCGAGCCGGGCGACCGGCGACTCGATCTGCACCCACTCCTGCTCCGGATCGGCGACGGCGGCGGCCGCCTCGGTCACCTCGACGCCCGGCCGGTCCGCGTCCTCCCGGACCCGCTTGACGACCACGAGCTGGGTCCGGTCGCCGGTCGTCGGGAGCCGGAACCGCAGCTCGTCGGCGCCCTGCCGGACGATCTCGTACCGCACCCGCACATACGCCTGCAGGTCGTCCCAGGTCGCCACGTCGTCTCCCCCTCGATGAGTCCGCCCCGACGCGGGCGACCCTAGCGGTTCCCGGCGGCCGTGGTGATCAGCTGGTCGACCGGGGCCCGGTCGTCGGTGAGCACCGGCGCGTCCCCGGCGAACGCGGCGGTGCGGGCCGGATCGAGCACCGCGCCGGGCTCGCCCCACCCGGTGACGGCGGCGTCCAGCGCGACCGGGTCGATCGGCCGGTCCGCGGCGACGAGCACGACGTTGCCGCCCCCGCCGGGTCCGAACTCGTCGGGCCGGGCGACCACCATGGTGGTGCCGAACCGGGTGTCCATGGTCGCGACCGAGGCGCGGACCAGGTCCAGCGGGTCCCGGTCGATCACGTTGAGCAGGTACAGCCCGCCGGGCCGCAGCACCCGCTGGACGTGGTCGAGGAACTCGGTGGTGGACAGGTGCCAGGGCACCGAGCGGGCGCCGAACGCGTCGCCGATCAGCACGTCGGCCGAGTCGTCGGGCAGCTCGGCCAGGCCGACCCGGGCGTCGCCGGTGCGCACGGTGGTGCCGGGGATGCCGCCCGCCTCCAGCTCGCGGACGGCCAGGTCGATCACGCCGCCGTCCAGCTCCAGCACGGTGGACGTGCCGCCGGGGCGGGTCGCGTCCAGCCAGCGCGGCATGGTGAGCGCCCCGCCGCCGACGTGCACGACGTCCAGCGGCCGGCCGGGGGCGAAGGCGGTGTCGATCGCGGCGGCGAACCGCTGGGTGTAGGCGAACTCCAGGTGCGCCGGGTCGCCGAGGCGCACGTAGGAGTGCCGCAGGTCGTCGAGCACCAGGTAGCGGCCGGCCGGATCGGTGGGATCGGCGGTGACCGAGGCGCAGTAGTAGGTGGTGTCGGCGTCGCAGCGGCCCGGGACGGCGACCAGCGCGACGGCCAGCAGCACCGCCGCCGCGCCGCCCTTCGCGACGTCGGCGCGCCGCCGCCGGGGCGCGACGACCAGCCCGAGCAGCAGGCAGGCGGCGGCGGTCACCAGCAGGATCGCGCTCACCGGCAGCAGCGCGACCAGCACGAAGCCGGTCAGGAAGCTGCCGGCCAGCGACCCGAGCGTGCCGGCGGCGGACAGCCCGCCGACCACCTCGCCGGAGCGGTCCAGCCCGGTCAACCGGGCCTTGGTCACCGCCGGGGTGACGGCGGCCAGCGCGGTCACCGACACCAGGGTGGACGCCGCGACGAGCAGCACCGCGGCGACCGGACCGGCGCCGAGCAGCGGGCCGAGCAGCCGGACGACCGGGCGCACCGCGAGCGTCCCGAGGCCGCCGACCACCAGCATCAGCGCGGCGACGGCGACCGGGTCGTGCCGGTCCGCCCAGCGCCCGCCGAGCGCGGCGCCGGCCGCGATCCCGGCCAGCGCCACCCCGATCACCGCGGTCGTCGACTCCAGGGTGAGCCCGACGTAGGGCGCGACCAGCCGGGTCGCGAGGGTCTCGACCACGAGGATCGCCGCCCCCGAGACGACGACGGCGGTCCGGGCGATCGCGAGGCGCACCCCGCCATCATGGAGGTCCGCGCCGCGGCCCCGGGCCGGTGGGGCCCGATCAGCCGGTCAGCCGGAGCACCAGCTTGCCGGTGTTCTCGCCGCGGAACAGCCGCAGCAGCACGTCCGGGAAGTCGTCCACGGTGCCGTCGACGACGTCCTCCCGGCTGCGGATCCGGCCCTGCGCCAGCCAGCCGGACAGCTCGGCGGCGGCCTCGCCGTAGCGGTCGGCGTAGTCGAACACCACGAAGCCCTCCATCCGGGCCCGGTTGACCAGCAGACTCATGTAGTTCGACGGCCCGGGCGGCGGCTCGGTCGCGTTGTAGGTGGAGATCGACCCGCAGATGACCACCCGGGCGCCGCGCCGCAGCCGGGTCAGCGCGGCGTCCAGGATCTCGCCGCCGACGTTGTCGAAGTACACGTCGATGCCGTCCGGTGCGGCGCTGCGCAGCGCCTTCCGGACGTCCTCGGTGCGGTAGTCGATCGCGGCGTCGAAGCCGAGCTCGTCGACCAGCCAGGCGCACTTCTCCGGGCCGCCCGCGATGCCGACCACCCGGCAGCCCTTGATCTTCGCGAGCTGCCCGACGACGGAACCGACCGCGCCGGCCGCGCCGGACACGACGACGGTCTCGCCCTCGGCGAGCGCGCCGACGTCGAACAGCCCGAAGTACGCGGTCATCCCGGTCATGCCGAGCAGCGCCAGGTAGCGCTCCGGCGGCACGTCGCCGGTGGGGGCGACCTTCTGCAGCCCGGAGCCGTCGCTCTCGGCGTGGGACTGCACGCCGAAGATCCCGGTGACGACGTCGCCGACGGCGAAGTCCGGGTGCTCGGACGCGACGACCTCGCCGAGCCCGAGCGCCCGCATGACCGCGCCGATCTCGACCGGCGGCACGTAGGACCGGCCGGCGTTCATCCAGCCGCGCATCGCCGGGTCCAGCGAGATGTGGCTGACCCGCACGACCAGCCGGCCCGGCCCGGGGACCGGGACCGGCTCGGTCGTGTGCTCCCAGACCTCCGGGCCCGGCGTGCCGGTCGGCCGGGCCGCGAGCCGGACCTGATGGTTGACCGTCGTGTTCCGCTCGGAGTTACCCATGAGTACGTTCTACTCCCCGGGCGGCCGGGAGTCAGAGACCCAGGTGCCGCGCGATCAGCATCTTCTGCACCTCGGAGGTGCCCTCGCCGATCTCCAGGATCTTCGCGTCCCGGTAGAACCGCCCGACCGGGTACTCGTTCATGAAGCCGTAGCCGCCGAAGACCTGGGTGGCGGCGCGCGCGTTGTCCATCGCGGCGTTGGACGCGACCAGCTTCGCGATCGCCGCCTCGTGCTTGAACGGCTTGCCCTCCAGCATCAGCCGGGCGGCGTGCTGCCAGGCCAGCCGCGCGGTGTGCGCGCGCACCTCCATGTCGGCGATCGTGAACTGGATCGCCTGGTAGGAGCCGATGGTGTGGCCGAACGCCTCGCGCTCGCCCGCGTAGCGCAGCGACTCGTCGACGCAGCCCTGGGCCAGCCCGACCGACAGCGCGGCGATCGCGATCCGGCCCTCGTCCAGGATGGACAGGAACTGGGCGTAGCCGCGGCCCCGCTCGCCGAGCAGGTTCGCCTCCGGCACCCGGACGTCGTCGAAGAACAGCTCGCGGGTGTCCGAGCAGTTCCAGCCGACCTTGGAGTACTTCTCGCTCACCGTGAACCCGGGCGTGCCGGCCGGGACCAGGATCGCCGAGATCTCCTTGCGGCCGTCCGGCTTCTCCCCGGTCACCGCGGTGACCGTGACGACCGAGGTGATGTCGGTGCCGGAGTTGGTGATGAAGCACTTCGAGCCGTTGATCACCCACTCGCCGCCGTCGAGGCGGGCGGTGGTGCGGGTGGCGCCGGCGTCCGAGCCGCCGCCCGGCTCGGTCAGCCCGAAGGCGCCGAGCGCGCGGCCGGCGGCCAGGTCGGGCAGCCAGCGGGCCTTCTGCTCGTCGGTGCCGAACCGCATGATCGGCATCGCGCCCAGCCCGACGCCGGCCTCGACGGTGATCGCGACCGACGAGTCGACCCGGGCCAGCTCCTCCAGGGCCAGGCAGAGGGCGTAGTAGTCGCCGCCCTGGCCGCCGTACTCCTCGGTGACGGGCAGGCCGAACAGGCCCATCGCGCCCATCTTGGCGACGATGTCGTACGGGAACTCCTCGCGGATGTAGAGGTCCCCGATCACCGGGGCGACCTCGGAGCGGGCGAACTCCTCGACGGCGGCGCGCAGCGCCTCGTACTCCTCCGCGGAGGTCTGCTCGGTGGTGGTCATGCCTGCTCCCCTTCGTTCTCGGGCTCGACCACGCACAGCACCGCGTCCTTGGCGACGGTGGCTCCGGGGCGCGCCCTCAGCTCGCGCACCGTCCCGTCGACCGGGGCGGTGAGCACGTGTTCCATCTTCATGGCCTCGACGACGACCAGCTTCTGACCGGCGGTGACGGTGTCGCCCTCGGCGACCTCGACGACGGTCACGGTGCCGGGCATCGGTGACACCACCGGCCCGCCCGCGGTGCCGCCCGCGGTGCGCGCGGCCTCCAGCGGCTCCTGCTCGCGCACCCCCCAGGTCCGGCCGTCCCGGGAGATCCAGACGATCCCGCCGGACGCCTGGGCGATCCGGTAGCGGCGGGTGCGGCCGTCCTGGCTGTGCTCGACCACCCCCGGCGCGACGGCGACGGTGCGGCAGGGTGCGACCGGCTCCTCGGGCAGGGCCAGGTCGAAGCCGGACGCCCGGCCGCGGACCCGGACCTCGACGGCGTCCGGGCCGTCGGTGACCAGCCGGCGCACCGTCCAGGCCGGCTCGCCGACCCGCCAGCCGCCGGGGACGTCGAACGGGTCGACGACGGCGCCGTCCGGTTCCAGCCCGAGCAGCGTGTTCCCGGCGACCGCGCCGAGCACGTCGGCGGGCACGCCGGTGTCGGCGAGCGCGGCGCCGCGGCGGGCGATCAGGCCGGTGTCCAGCCGGCCGGCGCGGACGTCGTCGTCGGCGAGCAGCCGGCTAAGGAAGCCGATGTTGCTGTCCAGGCCGAGCAGCGTGGTGCCGCCCAGTGCGGAGTCGAGCCGGCGCAGCGCCTCGTCCCGGTCGGCGCCGTGCGCGATGACCTTGGCCAGCATCGGGTCGTAGTCCGAGCCGACGACGGTGCCGGTCTCGATCCCGGCGTCCACCCGCACGCCGGGCGGCGGGTCCCACTCCAGCACCGGCCCGCCGGACGGCAGGAAGCTGAGCGCGTCCCCGGACACGGCGGTGGCCTCGGCGTACACCCGGGCCTCGATCGCGTGCCCGGTGAGCACGACGTCGTCCTGGGTGATCGGCAGCGGCTCGCCGGCGGCGACCCGCAGCTGCAGCTCGACCAGGTCCAGGCCGGTGACCGCCTCGGTGACCGGGTGCTCGACCTGCAGCCGGGTGTTCATCTCCAGGAAGAAGAACTCGCCCGGGTTGTCGGAGCTGACGATGAACTCGACGGTGCCGGCGCCGGTGTAGCCGACCGCGCGGGCCGCCTCGCAGGCGGCGCGGCCCATCTCGGCGCGCTGCGCGGGGGTGAGCAGCGCCGACGGCGCCTCCTCGATGATCTTCTGGTGCCGCCGCTGCAGCGAGCACTCGCGCTCGCCGAGGTGCACGACGGTGCCGTGCGTGTCGGCCATCACCTGGATCTCGATGTGCCGCGGCGTGGTGACCAGGCGCTCGACGAGCAGCGTGTCGTCGCCGAAGGAGTTGCGGGCCTCGCGCCGGGCCCCGGCGATGGCGTCGGCGAGCCCGGCCTCGGCGTGCACCTCGCGCATGCCCTTGCCGCCGCCACCGGCGGACGGCTTGAGCAGCACCGGATAGCCGACCTCGGCGACCACCGCCCGCAGGTCCTCGTCGGACAGCCCGGCGCCGTCCGAACCGGGCACCACCGGCACGCCGGCCTTGGCGACGGTCTGCTTGGCGCGGATCTTGTCGCCCATCGCGTCGATCGCCGACGACGGCGGCCCGACGAAGGCGATCCCGGCCGCCTCGCAGGCGGCGGCGAACGCGGTGTTCTCGGAGAGGAAGCCGTAGCCGGGATGGATCGCCTGCGCGCCGGTGGCCCGGGCGGCGCCGATCACGGCGTCGATCGACAGGTAGGACTCGGCGGCCGCGGCCGGGCCGATCCGGACGGCCTCGTCGGCGGCCCGGACGTGCGGGGCACCGGCATCGGCGTCGGAGTACACGGCGACGCTGCGCACGCCGAGCGCGCGCAGCGTGCGGATCACCCGGACCGCGATCTCGCCGCGGTTCGCGACGAGCACGGTGTCGAACATGCGGGACATGTCGGGCCTCACATCCGGAAGACGCCGAAGGCCGGATCGGCCAGCGGCGCGTTGGCGGCGACGGACAGGGACAGCCCGAGCACGGTGCGGGTGTCGGCGGGGTCGATCACGCCGTCGTCCCAGATCCGGGCGGTGGAGTAGTACGGGTGCCCCTGGGTCTCGTACTGGGCCCGGATCGCGTCCGGATCGGCGTTGCCGACGGTCGTGAGCACCGTCGCGGCCTGCTCGCCGCCCATCACCGAGATCCGGGCGTTCGGCCACATGAACAGGAAGCGCGGCGAGTAGGCGCGGCCGCACATCGCGTAGTTCCCGGCGCCGAACGAGCCGCCGATGACGACGGTCAGCTTGGGCACCCGGGTGGAGGCCACCGCGGTGACCATCTTCGCGCCGTTGCGCGCGATGCCGCCGGCCTCGTAGTCGCGGCCGACCATGAACCCGGAGATGTTCTGCAGGAACACCAGCGGGATGCCGCGCTGGTCGCACAGCTCGACGAAGTGGGCGCCCTTCACCGCGGACTCGGAGAACAGGATCCCGTTGTTGGCGACGATCCCGACCGGGTGGCCGTGGATCCGGGCGAAGCCGGTGACCAGGGTCGTGCCGTACTCGGCCTTGAACTCGTGGAACCGGGAGCCGTCGACGACCCGGGCGATGACCTCGCGCACGTCGTAGGGGGTCCGGGAGTCGGTCGGGACGGCGCCGTAGAGCCCGGCCGGGTCGACGGCGGGCGGCTCGGTGGGCGCGACGTCCCACGGCCGCGGCGCGCGCGGACCGAGCGTCCCGACGATCGCGCGGACCCGGGCCAGCGCGTCCGCGTCGTCGTCGGCGAGATGGTCGGTGACCCCGGAGATCCGCGAGTGCAGCTCGCCGCCGCCCAGCTCCTCGGCGGTGACGACCTCGCCGGTCGCGGCCTTCACCAGCGGCGGGCCGCCGAGGAAGATCGTGCCCTGGTTCCGGACGATCACCGCCTCGTCGCTCATCGCCGGGACGTAGGCCCCGCCCGCGGTGCACGAGCCGAGCACGGCGGCGATCTGCGGGATGCCCTGGCCGGACATCTGGGCCTGGTTGTAGAAGATCCGCCCGAAGTGCTCGCGGTCCGGGAACACCTGGTCCTGCTCGGGCAGGTAGGCGCCGCCGGAGTCGACCAGGTAGATGCAGGGCAGCCGGTTGTGCAGCGCCACCTCCTGGGCGCGGAGGTGCTTCTTGACGGTCATCGGGTAGTAGGTGCCGCCCTTGACCGTGGCGTCGTTGGCGACGATCACGCACTCCCGGCCGGCCACCCGGCCGACGCCGGTGATCATCCCGGCGCCGGGGGCCTGGCCGTCGTACATGCCGTGCGCGGCCATCGGGGACAGCTCGAGGAACGGCGACGACGGGTCGACCAGCGAGTCCACCCGGTCGCGCGGCAGCAGCTTGCCGCGCTCGACGTGCCGGGCCCGCGACCGCTCCGGCCCGCCGAGCCGGGCGGTCGCCAGCGACGCGTTGAGATCGGCCACCAGGTCGCGGTGCGCCGCGGCGTTCGCGGCGTACTGCTCGCCGGCCGGATCGACCGCGCTCCCCAGCCTCGGTGCCAGTTCCGGGACGACCATGCTCACCTCGCGCTCGAAGTTAACGAACACTAACAGGTTAGCGGTCGTTAACACCGGGCGTCCAGTCCCGGGCGCCCGGGACGGTCTGCTCAGGCCGGTCACAGTCTCGGTCACTACGGTGGGACCCGTGCGCCTGCTACTGGTCGAGGACGAGAAGCCGCTCGCCGAGCTCGTCCGGCGCGGTCTGGCCGCCGAGGGGCACGAGGTGGAGGTCGCGCACGACGGCGACACCGGCCTGCGGTACGCGCTGTCCGGCCGGCACGACGTGATCGTGCTGGACATCATGCTCCCCGGCCTGTCCGGGTACCGGATCCTGCAGCACCTGCGCGACCGCGGCGTGTGGACGCCGGTGCTGATGCTCACCGCGAAGGACGGCGAGTACGACGAGGCCGACGCGTTCGATCTCGGCGCCGACGACTACCTGACCAAGCCGTTCTCGTTCGTCGTGCTGCTGGCCCGGCTGCGCGCGCTGCTGCGCCGCGCCGGGGAGGTCGCGCCGAGCGTGCTGCGGGTCGGCGACCTGTCGCTGGATCCCGGCACCCACCGGGTGCACCGGGGCGACGTCGAGATCTCGCTGACCCCGCGCGAGTTCGGCGTGCTGGAGCACCTGATGGCACACACCGGGCAGGTGGTCACGAAGACCGACATCCTGCGCTCGGTGTGGGACGCGCACTACGACGGCGAGGTCAACGTCGTCGAGGTCTACGTCGGGTACCTGCGCCGCAAGATCGACACCCCGTTCGGGACGCACAGCATCGAGACGCTGCGCGGGGTCGGCTACCGGATGTCCGAGCCGAGCCCGGCGCCGCCGCGCTGAGCCCGCGCCCGGCTGCGGCTCAGCGGGTGCGGTCACCGGCCCGGCGGGGCGGGTCGCCCGGCTCGGCGGCCGGGCCGCCCCGGTACACCGGGATCGGCCGGGTGGCGTTCTCGTCGTAGGGGCTGGCGACGGTGTCCGGGCGGATCGGGACCTGGGTCGGCACGTGCACCGCGGGGGTGCCGTGGGCGCCGTTCACCGGCGGCGGGCCCGGACGGACCCCGTTCCCCGGGCGGCGCTGCGGGCCCGGGTGCGTCCCGTTCACCGCAGGCTGCGGGCCGGTCCGTGCCCCACCGGCCGCAGACCACGGCCCGGACGGCCGGGCGGGCTCGTCCCACCACCCGGCCGGGGCCGGGACGCCGCGCGGCGGCGTCGGGGCGGGCCCGGGCCGCGGTCCCGGATCGGTGATCGCCGGATGCGATCCCGCGGGCACCGGCTCGGCATCGGGCCGCCCCGCGCGGGCGGGCTCGGCGGGCCCGGCCGGGTCGGCAGCGCCCTCGGCGGGATCGGCAGCGCCCTCGGCAGGATCGGCAGCGCCCTCGGCACCCTCGGCAGGATCGGCAGCGCCCTCGGCGGGATCGGCAGCGCCCTCGGCGGGATCGGCGGGATCGGCGGCCGCGGCGTCGGCGACGGCCGGGACCGTCACCCGGAACCGGGCGCCGCCCAGCTCCGGCGAGTCCAGCGCGGCGACGGTGCCGCCGTGCGCGGCGACCAGCTCGGACACGATCGACAGCCCGAGCCCGGAGCCGCCGTCACCGCGCGAGCGGGCCTCGTCCAGCCGCACGAACCGCTCGAACACCCGGCTGCGGTCGGCCTCGGGGACCCCGTTGCCGTCGTCGTCGACGTCGATCACCGCGACCCCGTCGGCGGCCCGCACCGACACCGCCACCGTCGACGCCGCGTGCCGCTTGGCGTTGTCCACCAGGTTCCGGACGATCCGCACCAGCTGGCCGCGGTCGCCGACCACCCGCACCGGCTCGGTCGTCACCCGCACCGCGACGGCGGCGTCGGCGGACGGCCGGACCCGCTCGGCCTCGGCGATCTCGTCCAGGTCGACCTCCTCGCGGCGGGGCGCGATGCCGCGCTCGTCGGCGCGGGCCAGGAACAGCAGGCCCTCGACCAGCCCGGTCAGCCGGGCCGTCTCGCCGCGCAGGGTGTCGACGGTGGCCCGGTCCGCGGAGTCCGCCGGCATCCCGGTGCCGAGCAGCTCCAGCCCGGTCGACACGGTGGCCAGCGGGCTGCGCAGCTCGTGGCTGGCGTCCGCGACGAACCGCCGCTGGGTGGTCTGCGAGGACTCGATCCGGCCGAGCATCTGGTTCATCGTGCGGGCCAGGCGGCCGACCTCGTCCCGGGCCACCGGCTCGGGCACCCGCTGGGAGAGGTCCTTGTCGCCCATCCCGGCCACCCGGGTGCGCATCTGCTCGACCGGGCGCAGCGCCCGGCCGGCGAACAGGTAGGTGAAGTAGCCGGTGACCAGCACCAGGATCGGCACACCGCCGAGGACCAGCCAGCCGACGGTCTCCACCGCCTGGTGCACCGGCCCGAGCTCCTGGGCGGCGTAGACGGTGATCGGCCTGCCCTGGGCGCGGGCGCCGATCCCGACGACCATCATCTCCTGGACCTCGACCTGGTCCCCGCCGGCGGTGTCCGGCCCGACCCGGACCTCGATCGGGACGTCGGTCTCGTAGCGCTTCTCGTCCGGCGCCAGCAGCCAGTCGACGATCTTGGGCTGGCCGTCCAGCGGGTCCGAGGAGCCGATGACCTGGACGTCCTCCTGGTCACCGTTGGACCCGACCATCCAGTCGGGGGCGTTGGTCTCGTCGCTGTAGGCGGTGACCACCTGGACGATGTCGGTGCGCTTGCCGGTCGCGTCGATCGCGTTGCGCTTCGCGTCGCCGGTGGCGGAGAAGTTCGCCTCGATCCGGTTCGCGAGCTGATCGGCGTTCGCCTCCAGCGCGCTGCGGGTGTTGCTCTTCAGCGTCTGGTCCAGCAGCAGGACCAGCGACAATCCCGCGACGACGAGCACCACCGCGACCGCCGCCGCGGCGGCCAGCGCGGACGCCGCGCGCACGCCCGTGCGCTCGCGCAGCCGGCCGAGTGTGCCCATCACACCGACGAGGGTATCGGCGACCACCTGTGCGCCGACTGAGACGAGGCGCGCACCACCCGGCCACGTGGGTGAACGAACGTTAACCGGAGCGCTACGATCGGACGATGGCCGCCCCGGACACCACCCCGACGCGGCGCGAGCAGATCCTCGCGGAGGCCGCGCGGCTGTTCGCCCGGCACGGCTTCCACGGGGTGAGCATCGCCGACCTGGGCGCGGCCGTCGGCGTCAGCGGACCGGCCCTCTACCGGCACTTCCCCGGCAAGGAGGCGCTGCTCGCCGAGATGCTCATCGGCATCAGCGAGCGGCTGCTCGACGGCGGGCGGGCCCGGGTGCACCACGACGACCCGCGGGACTCGCTGGAGGACCTGGTCGACTTCCACATCGGCTTCACCACCCGCGAGCCGGAGCTGATCGTGGTGCAGGACCGGGACCTGGCGAACCTGCCGGAGGACCCGCGGCGGACCGTGCGCCGGCTGCAGCGCACCTACGTCGAGCTGTGGGTGGACACCCTGCGCCGCGTGCACCCCGGCGTCCCGCCGGCCGACGCGCGCACCGTCGCGCACGGCGTGTTCGGGCTGCTCAACTCCACCCCGTACGCGCCGCAGGCGGTCCAGGGCCCGGCCCGCGGGACCGACGCCCGGGTCGCGGTGCTGCGCCGGATGGCACTGGCCTGCCTGGACGCGGCCCCCGGCTGAGCGCCCGCGCGGGCCGGTCCGAATCCGCCATCGGTGCGCGTTTCCGCCCAGTCCGCCGCCGACCGCACCGCGCACCGGGCCGGCCCGGTGACACTGGCCGCGGGCCGGCGTCCGGCCGGTCCGGGAAGGTGGAGCGATGCCCGAGTTCGACGACGGCCGGCCGGCGACGGAGCCGCCGACCGGCGCCACCGTGGAGACCGACGTGCTGGTGGTGGGATCGGGGCCGGCCGGTGCGGCCGCCGCGCTGTTCCTCGCCACCCTCGGCGTCCGCACCATCATGATCACCAAGTACCGCTGGACCGCGAACACCCCGCGGGCGCACATCACCAACCAGCGGACGATGGAGATCTTCCGGGACATGGGCGTCGAGCAGCAGGTGCTCGCCGACGCCACCCCGCACGAGCTGATCGGCGACACCGTGTTCTGCACCTCGCTGGCCGGCGAGGAGATCGGCCGGATCCGGACCTGGGGCACCGGCGCCGACCGGTCGGGCGACTACCGGCGCGCCTCGCCGTGCCTGACCGTCGACATCCCGCAGACCTACCTGGAGCCGGTCCTGGTGCGCAACGCCACCGAGCGCGGCGCCCAGACCCGGTTCTCCACCGAGTACCTCTCGCACGTCCAGGACGCCGACGGCGTCGACGTCGAGGTGCTCGACCGGCTGACCGGGCACCGCTACCGGATCCGCGCCCGCTACCTGATCGGCGCCGACGGCGCCCGCTCCCGGGTCGCCGCCGACATCGGCCTGCCGTTCGAGGGCGCGATGGACATCGCCGGATCGATGAACATCACCTTCCGGGCCGACATCGCCGAGCTGTGCGCGCACCGGCCGTCGGTCCTGTACTGGGTGATCCAGCCGGGCTCGGACGTCGGCGGCATCGGCGCCGGGCTGGTGCGGATGATCCGGCCCTGGGACGAGTGGCTGGTCGTGTGGGGCTACGACATCGCGGGCGAGCCGCCGCAGGTCGACGACGCCACCGCCGCCGGGATCGTCCGCAACCTGCTGGGTCTGCCCGAGCTCGACGTCGAGATCACCGGCAGCTCGCTGTGGGGCAACAACGAGATGTACGCGACCCGGCTGCACACCGGCCGGGTGTTCTGCGTCGGCGACGCCGTGCACCGGCACCCGCCGAGCAACGGCCTCGGCTCCAACACCTCCGTCCAGGACTCCTACAACCTCGCCTGGAAGATCGCCGCCGTGCTGCGCGGCCAGGCCGGCCCCGGGCTGCTGGACACCTACTCCGCCGAGCGGGCGCCGGTCGCGGAACGGATCGTCACCCGGGCCAACCGCTCCAGCCGCGAGTTCGCCGACCTGTTCGTCGCGCTCGGCGTCACCGAGGCCCGCAGCGAGCAGGAGATGATCGAGCGGATCGAGGAGCGCAGGCGCAACACCCCGGCGGGCGCGGCCACCCGGGCCGCCCTGGTGCGGGCGATGGAGCTGAAGAACTACGAGTTCAACGCGCACGGCGTCGAGCTCGGCCAGTTCTACCGCTCGGCGGCGATCGTGCCGGACGGCTCGGAGCCGGAGGAACCCGACGGCGACCCGGACCTGTACCACCGGCCGTCCACCGTGCCCGGATCGCACCTGCCGCACGCCTGGGTGGGCGACAGCACGCGCACCCGGGCGATGCTCGACATCGCGCCCTACGACCGGTTCACCCTGGTCACCGGCATCGCGGGCGAGGCGTGGGAGGCCGTCGCGGCCGGTCTCGCCGAGGAGCTGGCGATCCCGCTGGACACCGTCGTCATCGGCCCCGGCCGGGCGGTCACCGATCTCTACTTCGACTGGGCCCGGCTGCGCGGGACCGGGGAGAGCGGCGCGCTGCTGGTCCGCCCGGACAAGCACGTCGCCTGGCGGGTCGCCGAGCTGCCCGACGATCCCGGGGCCGCGCTGCGGTCCGCGCTGACCGCCGTCCTGGACCGGCGGGACCGGTCGTGACCGGCGCCTTCGCGCACCGCACCCGGGCGCAGTCGGTGCGCTTCGCACCGGGCGACGCGGCCGCCGCGCTGGCCGAGGAGGTCGCCGCGACCGGCGCGCAGCGGGTGCTGGTGATCGCCGGGGCCACCGAGCGCGCGCTCGCCGGACGGCTCACCGCGGGCCTGCCGGTGGCCGGGCTGCACGACGAGGTCGTCATGCACGTCCCGGTCGACGTCGCCGACCGGGCCAGGGCGGTCGCCGCGCGGCTGCGGGCGGACCTGCTGGTGAGCGTCGGCGGCGGGTCCACCACCGGGCTGGCGAAGGCGGTCGCGCTGACCGGCGGGATGCCGATCGTCGCCGTGCCGACCACCTACGCCGGTTCCGAGGCGACCGACGTCTGGGGGCTCACCGAGGGCGCGGTCAAGACGACCGGCGTCGATCCGCGGGTGCTCCCGGTCGCGGTCGTCTACGACGCCGAGCTGACCCGCACGCTGCCCACCGCGGCCGCCGTCGCCTCCGGCCTCAACGCGCTGGCGCACTGCGTGGACTCGATGTGGGCCCCGCACAGCGACCCGATCGACCGGGTGCTCGCCGCCGAGGGCGCCCGCGCGCTCGCCGGTGGGCTGCCCGCCGTCGCCGGTGCGCCGCAGGACCGGGCCGGGCACGAGCAGGTGCTCTACGGCGCGTACCTGGCCGCGGTCGCCTTCGCCTCCGCCGGGTCCGGGCTGCACCACAAGATCTGCCACGTGCTCGGCGGCCGCTACGACCTCCCGCACGCCCCCACGCACGCGGTCGTGCTCCCGCACGTGCTGGCGCTCAACGCGCCCGCCGCCCCGGACGCCGGGCGGCGGCTGGCCGGCGCGCTCGGCCACGGCTCGGCGCTCGCCGGGCTGCTCGAGCTGACCGCCCGGCTGGGCGCCCCGCGCTCGCTGGGCGAGCTCGGGTTCCGGGCCGCGGACGTGCCCGACGCCGCCCGGGCGATCCTGCCCGCCGTCCCGCCGGACAATCCGGCGACCGTCACCGTCGCCGTGCTCGAGCGGCTGCTCGCCGCGGCGCAGGAAGGAGCGCAACCACGATGAGGATCGACCCGGCCCGGCCCGGCGTGGTGGGCGACCGGCAGCGGGCGATCGAGCAGGAGCTCGTCGACCGGGTCGTCGCCTCCTTCGGCGACGCCCCCGACGACCGGCTCCGCGAGGTGCTGACCGCGCTGACCCGGCACCTGCACGCGTTCCTGCGCGAGGTGCGGCCCTCGGAACCGGAGTGGCAGGCCGCGATCGGCTTCCTGACCGCGGCCGGGCACATCACCACCGACCGGCGCCAGGAGTTCATCCTGCTCTCCGACGTGCTCGGCGCGTCGATGCAGACGATCGCGATCAACAACGAGGCGGTCGGCGACGCGACCGAGGCGACCGTGTTCGGGCCGTTCTTCGTCGAGGACGCGCCGCGGATCGAGCTCGGCGGTGACATCGCGGGCGGCGCCCCCGGCCGTCCCTGCTGGGTGGAGGGCACGGTCACCGACACCGCCGGGAACCCGGTCGCGGGCGCCCGGATCGAGGTCTGGGAGGCCGACGAGGACGGCTTCTACGACGTCCAGTACGACGACGGCCGGACCGCCGGGCGCGCCCACCTGTTCACCGGCGACGACGGCGGCTACCGGTTCTGGGGGATCACCCCGGTGCCGTACCCGATCCCGCACGACGGCCCGGTCGGCGCGCTGCTCGACGCGAGCGGCCGCTCGCCGATGCGCGCGGCGCACCTGCACTTCATGGTCACCGCGCCCGGGCTGCGCACCCTGGTGACGCACATCTTCGTGCGCGGCGACGAGCTGCTGGACTCGGACGCGGTGTTCGGGGTGAAGGAGTCGCTGGTGCAGGACTTCGTCGAGCAGCGGCCGGGCACGCCGGCCCCGGACGGACGGGATCTCGGCGACCGCAGCTGGACCAGGGTGCGGTTCGACATCGTGCTGGCGCCCGCCCCGGGGGACGGCTGACCGCCGGGCCCGCGGCGCGCGCCCGGCTCAGCCGGAGCAGACGGTGCGCGCGGCGGCGGCCCGGCGGCGCACCTGGGAGGGGCGCTCGCCGAACCGGGCGGTGAACTCGCGCGCGAAGTGCGCGGTGCCGCGGAACCCGCACCGGCCGGCGATCTCGGCGACCGTCAGGGCGGTGCCCGCGGGGCCGCGCAGCAGCCGGTGCGCCGCCTCCAGCCGGTGGTCGAGCACGAACCGCGGGAAGCTCGTCCCGGCCGCGGCGAACACCCGGGACAGGTGCCGCACGCTGATCCCGGCCGCGGCGGCGACCTGCGGCGCGGACAGGCCCGGATCGGCCAGGTGCCGCTCGACGTAGGACTGCGCGACGGCCCGGTGGGTGGCCGCGGCCGCGCCGCGGCCGGTGGGCCCGAGCGCCGCGACCAGATCGAGCACGGTGGCCTCGTCGACCGGCCGCGGATCGTCGGTGCGCACCGCGGCACCGATCCGCCGGGCCAGCACCTCGGCGACCGGATCGGCGCCCGGGGCGAAGTCGCGCAGGACCGGCTCGCGCGGCGCGTCGATCCCGCTGGTCTCCCGGAACAGCCCGCGCGGGATCCGGACGACGAGCTCCTCCAGGCCGCGCGAGAAGCCGCGCAGGAACGGCCGGTCGGCGTCGCACATCAGCAGCTGGCCCGGCCGGACCGTCCGGACGCCGTCGTCGTGGTAGAAGAACGCCTCGCCGGCCAGGCTGAAGAACAGCCCGACCGAGTCGGTCGGCCGGCGCCGGATCAGCTCCTGGTCACGCTCGACGACGTGCGCCGAGCCGCGCACCCGGGCCAGGTGCAGCCTGCCCAGCCGGCCGTTGATCTCGGAGGCGTCCAGCGCCCGGCCGGTGATGGTGCGGCAGCGCAGGCCGATGAGCGCGTCGGCGTTGTGGTCCTCCCACAGGGCCAGGCGGCGGTGCTCCGGCAGGCCGGCCGTGGAGAACTCGGCCGGCGCCCAAGGTGTGACCTCGGACATGCCGGGAGTGTAGCCGGGAGGCGGCCGGCCGTGACGATCACGAGCGTCCCGCGGCGACCGGCTCGCGGTGCGGTGCCGCCGCCGGGGGTGCACCGTCCCGCCGGGCCCGCCGGTCCGCCCGGCGGGTGCCGATCAGCAGCCGCAGCCCGTTCAGGCAGACCAGCAGGGTGGACAGCTCGTGCCCGGCGACGCCGACCACCAGCGGCAGCGTGCCGATCAGGTCCCAGGCCACCAGGACGACGATCACCGACGCGGCGAACGCCAGGTTCGCCCGGGCGATCCGGCGGGCCCGCCGGGCGAGCTCGACCAGCGGGGCGAGCGAGCCGAGCGGGTCCCGGGTGAGGACGCCGTCGGCCGCCTCCAGCGAGAGCGCCCCGGCACCCAGCGCCTCGTCCCCGGAACCGGAACCGGAGCGGGCCGGGCCGCCGACGACCAGCCCGACGTCGGCGCCGGCCAGCAGCGGGGCGTCGTTGATCCCGTCGCCGACCGCCAGCACCCGGCGGCCGGCCGCCTGCCGCTCCCGCAGCACGGCCACCTTGTCCGCCGGGAGCAGCCCGGCCCGCAGCCGGGTCAGGCCGAGCCGCCCGGCGAGCACCCGGGCCGGGGCGGGCGCGTCGCCGGTCAGCACCTCGGGCTCGCCGACGGTCCGGCGCAGCGCGTCCAGTGCCTCCCCGGCGCCGGGTCGCGGCTCGTCGGACAGTCCGAGCACGCCGGCCGGTTCGCCGTCGGCGAGCACGACGACCGCGGTCCGGCCGTCCCGCTGCAGTTCGCCGACCAGGTCGTCGAGCACCGGATGCGGCCGGCCCGCGAGCTCGGGCCGCCCGACGGCGACCTCGGTCCCGCCGACCGTGGCGCGCACGCCCTCGCCGGGGACGGCGGCGAAATCCGACGCCTCGGGCAGGTCGAGGCCGCGGTCCAGGGCGTGCCGGCGCACGGCGCGGCCGAGCACGTGCTCGCTGCCCGCCTCGGCGGCCGCGGCCAGCGCCAGCACCCCGTCCGCGGTGCGCCCGCCGAGCGGGGTCACCGCCACCACCCGCGGGCGGCCGGAGGTGAGGGTGCCGGTCTTGTCCAGCACCACCGCGTCCACCTCGGCGAGCGCCTCCAGCACCGTGACGTCCTTGACCAGCGTCCCGCGGCGACCGGCGACCGCGATCGCGGCGAGCAGCGGCGGCATCGTGGCGAGCACGATCGCGCACGGCGAGGCGACGATCATGAACACGATCGCCCGCAGCAGCGTCTCGGAGAACCCGGCGCCGAGCAGCAGCGGCACCGTCAGCAGCAGCACCGTCGCCGCGACGACGAGCACCGAGTAGCGCTGCTCCACCCGCTCGATGAACAGCTGCCGGTCGGCCTTGGTCTCGGCCGCCCGCTCGACCTGTGCGGCGACCCCGGCGACGACGGTGTCCGCGGCGTCGCGCAGCACCCGGACCCGCAGCACGCCGGTCCCGTTGACGGTCCCGGCGAGCACGTCGTCGCCGGGGGTGGTGCGGACCGGCACCGGCTCGCCGGTCAGGCCGGCGGCGTCCACCTCGGACACGCCGTCGAGCACCCGGCCGTCGCCCGGGATCCGCTCGCCGGGCCGGACGACGACGGTCGCCCCGGCGACCAGCTCGGCCGCCGGGACCTGCCGCTCGGTGCCGTCCCGATCGACCAGGGTGGCCGTCTCCGGCGCGAGATCGAGCAGCGCCGCGATCCCGGCCCGGGTGCGGGCGGTCATCACCGACTCCAGGGCACCGGAGGTCGCGAAGATGACGATCAGCAGGCCGCCGTCGAACCAGTGCCCGATCGACGCCGCCGCGACCGCCGCGACGACCATCAGCAGGTCCACGTCGAGCCGCCGCTCCGACAGCGCCCGGATGCCCTCGACCGCGGGCCCCCAGCCGCCGAGCGTGTAACAGGCGAGGTAGGCCGCGGTCACCAGCTGACCGGGGGCGCCGCCGAGATCGAGCCCGACGGCGAGCAGGAAGGCGACGAGTGCGGCCCCGGCCCAGCGGACCTCCGGGAGCGTGAGCGCGGTTCGCATGACTGGCACCATACCTGCGCATTTACGAAGATACGCAGGCAGCTGAAAAAGTAGCTGCATCGCCGGACCATCCGCGCAGTTCCGCAGGTATCCTCGGACCCGTGCACGAGTCGATCCCGGGCTTCGCGATGCCGGCCGACGGCGAGGTCCGCCGGGCGGCGGACTCGTTGCGGATGCTCGCCGACCCGACCCGGATCAAGATCCTCTGGGCGCTGCTGCAGGGCGAGTCGTCGGTCGCCTGCCTGGCCGACCTGGTCGGCGCCGCGCCGACGGCGGTGAGCCAGCACCTGGCCAAGCTGCGATTGGCCGGGCTGGTGGAGAACCGGCGCGAGGGGACCTACGTCTACTACACGGTCGAGGACCCGACCGTGCGCGCGGTGCTGGAACGTGTCCTGCACCACCAACCCGCCGGGAGCTGAGCCCGGGCGGGAATGCCACGGCGCGCAGCCGGGTAGTACTCCCACGTAATCAGTTGTGCGCAATCGATCAACGGAGGAGTCACCATGCCCCAACTCAGCATCGGTACCGAGAACGGCAGCCCGGTCGAGCTGCACTACACCGACCAGGGCTCCGGCGCCCCGGTCGTCCTGATCCACGGCTGGCCGCTGTCCGGCCGGTCCTGGGAGAAGCAGGTCCCGGCGCTGGTCGAGGCGGGCCATCGGGTCGTCACCTACGACCGGCGCGGGTTCGGCGAGTCCTCCCAGCCGTGGGACGGCTACGACTACGACACCTTCGCCGACGACCTGCACGCGCTGCTGGTGCACCTCGACCTGCGCGACGCCACGCTCGTCGGGTTCTCGATGGGTGGCGGCGAGGTCGTCCGCTTCGTCTCCCGGCACGGCACCGACCGGGTCGCGAAGGCCGTGCTGGCCGGCGCCGTACCGCCCTACCTGTACAAGTCGGACGACAACCCGGACGGCGGGCTCGACGACGCCACCATCGAGCAGTTCCAGGCCGGCGTGACCGGCGACCGGATCGCCTTCCTGGACGGGTTCACCACGAACTTCTTCAGCGCAGGCGGCGAGCTGCTGGTCAGCGAGCCGAACCGGCTCTACCACCGGTCCATCGCCGAGTTCGCCTCGCCGAAGGGCACCCTGGACTGCATCACCGCGTTCGGCCGCACCGATCTCCGCGGCGACGTGGCCGCGGTGTCCGAGGCCGGCATCCCGACCCTGGTCATCCACGGCGACTCGGACGCGATCGTCCCGTTCGAGGTGTCCGGCAAGCGGGCCCACGAGTCGATCGAGGGCTCCCAGCTGGTGCTGGTCGAGGGCGGCCCGCACGGGTTCAACGCCACGCACGCCGACGAGTTCAACGCCGCACTGCTGAAGTTCCTGGCCTGATCCGCACACCGTGGGGGCGGGGCCGGCGGTGCCACCGGTGGCACCGCCCCCACGGACCGGCGCTCAGCCCAGCGCGGCCACCGCGCGCCGCGCCGCGGCCGGATCGGCCGCCGCGCACGCCGCGCGGGCCCGGTCCGCGCACTGCGCCGCGGTCAGCCCGCCCAGCCGGGCACCCACCGCGGCGAGCGCGGCGGGCCCGGCCGACAGGCTCGCCACCCCCAGGCCGACCAGCACCGGGGCCAGCTCCGGATCGGCCGCGGCCTCGCCGCAGACGCCGACCGGGGTACCGGTGCGCGCCGACGCCTCGCCCAGCTGCCCGAGCAGACGCAGCAGCGCGGGCTGCCAGGGATCGTTCAGCGCGGCGACCGGGCCGGACTGGCGGTCCGCCGCGAACAGGTACTGGGCCAGGTCGTTGGTGCCCACCGACACGAAGTCGACCTCGGCCATGATCTCGTCGGCGGTCAGCACCGCCGCCGGGACCTCGATCATCACCCCGGCCGAGCCGATGCCGTGCTCCCGGCAGCGCTGCACGAACCAGCGCGCCTCCTCCGCGGTGGCGACCATCGGCGCCATCACCTTCAGCTCGGCGCCGGTCTCCGCGGCCGCCGCGGCCAGCGCCGTCAGCTGGCGGTCGAGCACCCCCGCACCGACGCCCGGCACCCGGGCGATCCGCAGCCCGCGCACCCCCAGCGCCGGGTTCGGCTCGCCGGCCAGGGACAGGAACGGCAGCGGCTTGTCCGCGCCGGCGTCCAGCGTCCTGGCGGTGACCGGCCTGCCGGCGAACGCGGCCAGCACCGCGGTGTAGACCTCGCGCTGCCGCGCCGCCGACGGCTCCTCGGTCGCGGAGAGGAACGCCAGCTCGGTCCGGAACAGGCCGACGCCCTCGGCGCCGGCCGCCGCCGCGGCGGCCGCGCCCGGCCCGTCCCCGACGTTGGCCAGCAGCGGCACCGCCCGTCCGTCGGCGGTGCGCCCGGTGCCGTCCCAGCCGGCGGCGACCGGCGCCGCCGCCGCGAACGCCGCCGCCTCGTCGAGCGTGCCGACCTCGCGGACCTCGCCGGTGCCGCCGTCCACGGTGATCGCGGCGCCGTCGGCCAGCCCCGGCGCGCCCGCGCACCCGACCACGGCCGGGATGCCCAGCGCCCTGGCCAGGATCGCGGTGTGGCTGGTCGGGCCGCCCTGCTCGGTGACCAGGGCGAGCGCGACGCCCGGCCGCAGGCCCGCGGTGTCGGCCGGGGCGAGGTCGGTGGCGACCAGCACGGCGGGCGCGTCCAGGTCGGCGACGCCCGGCGCGGGGAGCCCGAGCAGCTCGGCGACGATCCGGTCCCGCACGTCGCGGATGTCGGTGGCGCGCTCGGCCAGGTACCCGCCCATCGAGGCGAGCATCTCGGCGAACCCGTTCGCCGCCTCCCACACCGCGCGCGCGGCCGGCCGGCCGCCGCCGGTGACCAGCTCCTGCGCGTTCTCCAGCAGGGCCGGATCGCCGACCATCGTCACGGTCGCCTCCAGCACCTCCCGCGCATCGCCGGAGACGGTCGCGGCGCGCGCGGTCAGCCGCTGCGACACCACCTCGACGGCGGGCCCGATCCGGGCCGCCTCGGCGGCCGGGTCCGCGGGCGCGGGCCCGGCGGCCGGCTCGCCCGGCGGCTCGGCGACGCGCACGACGCGACCGCCGGCGCGCCCCGGGCTCGCGGGGATTCCGTTCAGCGTGCTCAGTACCGGCATGGAGGGCTCCCGTGGGTGACGTCGACGTGACCCGTTGACAAACACAGTAAAACCCACATACTCAGACACAAGCAAGCATCGAAGCGGGAGCGAACAAAGATGTACGCAGCGGAGCGTCAGCAGTGGCTGCTCGACCGGACCCGGGACCGGGGCCGGATCGACGTGGCCGCCACCGCCGAGGAGCTCGATGTCACCCCCGAGACGATCCGCCGCGACCTGGGCGCCCTCGAGCGCCAGGGGCTGGTCCGCCGGGTGCACGGCGGCGCGATCCCGGCCGACCTGCTGAGCTTCGAGCCCGGGGTCACCCAGCGCGACACCCAGGCCGGCGCCGAGAAGGAACGGATCGCCAAGGCCGCGCTCGCCGAGCTGGGCGCCGCCGCCACCGTGCTGCTCGACGCGGGCACCACCACCGCCCGGCTGGCCGGCACGCTCCCGCGCGACCGGGACGTCACCGTCGTCACCAACTCGCTGCCGATCGCGTCCACCCTGGCCGGTCGGCCGAACGTGACGCTGCGGCTGCTCGGCGGCCGGGTCCGCGGCACCACGCTGGCCACCGTCGACGACTGGGCCACCGGCGCGCTCGCCGGGCTCACCGTCGACGTCGCCTTCCTCGGCACCAACGGCTTCTCCACCGGGCGCGGCCTCACCACCCCGGATCCGGACGAGGGCGCCACCAAGCGGGCGATGATCCGCGCCGCCCGCCGCAGCGTCGTCCTGGCCGACGCGAGCAAGTTCGGCGCCGACCAGTTCGTGCGGTTCGGCACCCTCGCCGAGATCGACACGCTGATCACCGACACCGGTCTCGACCCGGCCGACGCCGCCGCCGTCGAGGCCGCCGGACCGAAGGTCGTGCGCGCGTGAGACC
Source organism: Pseudonocardia kongjuensis (assembly GCF_039526905.1). Taxonomy (NCBI): domain Bacteria; kingdom Bacillati; phylum Actinomycetota; class Actinomycetes; order Pseudonocardiales; family Pseudonocardiaceae; genus Pseudonocardia; species Pseudonocardia kongjuensis. The sequence goes on from NZ_BAAAJK010000007.1 coordinate 324,926, forward strand.
CCTGACCCCGCTGTTCGTCACCGTCACCCCGAACCCGAGCCTGGACCGCACCGTCGAGCTGGGGCACCTGCACCGGGGCGGGGTGCACCGGGCCACCGCGGTCCGGGTCGATCCGGGCGGCAAGGGCGTGAACGTCGCCAGGGCGCTGGCCGCCGCCGGGCACCGCGCCGTCGCGCTGCTGCCGACCGGGATGGCCCCCGGCGAGCGGCTGGCCGCGCTGCTGGAACCGACCGACGTCACCACGGTGACCGTGCCGATCGCCGGGGCCACCCGGGTGAACATCACCCTGGCCGAGCCGGACGGCGTCACCACCAAGATCAACGAGCCGGGGCCGGTGCTGAGCCCGGACGAGGCCGAGGCGCTGGCCGCGCGGGCCCGGGCCCTGTGCGCCGAGGCCGGCTGGCTGGTCGGCTGCGGCTCGCTGCCCGGCGGCGTCGCCGACGACTTCCTGGCCCGGCTGGTCCGGCGCTGCCGCCGGCCCGGCCTGCGGATCGCGATCGACACCTCCGGCGCCCCGCTGCAGCACGCGGTGGCCGCCGCACCCGATCTCGTGAAACCCAACCACGCCGAGCTGGCCGAGCTCGTCGGGCGCCCGCTGGGCAGCCTCGGCGACGTGCTCGTGGCCGCCCGCGAGCTGCGCGCCCGCGGGATCGGCGCGGTCCTGGTCAGCCTGGGCGCCGGTGGCGCCCTGCTGGTCGACCGGTCCGGCGAGTACCACGCCCGGACCCCTCCGATCACCGTGCGCAGCACGGTCGGCGCCGGCGACTCCACCCTGGCCGGGTTCCTGGCCGCGGGCGGGGAGGGACCGGACGCCCTGCGGCACGCCGTCGCGCACGGCGCGGCCGCCTGCCGGCTGCCCGGCTCCGCCGCGCCCGGCCCGTCCGACATCCGCATCGACGACGTCGAACTGGCACCCACGCCGGACGTCACCCTCGCCCTCACCGGAGATGCCGCATGAGCACACTGATCACCGCCGATCTGGTCGACCTCGACGTGCCGTCCACCGACCGCACGACCACCGTCGCCGCGCTGGCACAGCGGCTGCGGGACGCCGGCCGGGTGACCGACCTGGACAAGTTCCTCGCCGACATCGAGGCCCGCGAGGCGCAGATGCCGACCGGCCTGGAGGGCGGGATCGGCATCCCGCACTGCCGGTCGGCCGCCGTCACCGAGCCCAGCCTGGCGTTCGGCCGCAGCGCGGGCGGCGTCGACTTCGGCGCCGAGGACGGCCCGGCCACCCTGATCTTCATGATCGCCGCCCCGGAGGGCGGGAGCACCGACCACATGACCGTGCTGGCGGCGCTCGCCCGCCGGCTGGTCCGCGCGTCCTTCAAGAACGAACTGCTCGGCGCCACCGACCCGGCGGCCGTCGCGTCCTTCATCCAGCAGGAGGTGGGAGCATGAGGCTCCTCGCCGTCACCGCGTGCCCGACCGGCATCGCGCACACCTACATGGCCGCCGAGGCCCTCGAGGTCGCCGCCGAGGAGGCCGGCCACGAGATGGTCGTGGAGACCCAGGGCTCCGCGGGCTCCACCCCGTTCACCGCGGAGCAGATCGCCGGGGCCGACGCGATCATCCTGGCCGCCGACGTCGAGGTCCGCGACAAGGACCGCTTCGCGCACCTGCCGACCGTCACCAGCCCGGTGAAGAAGGCCATCGGCGGCGCACCGGCGCTGATCGAGCAGGCGGTGGCCGCGGCCGCCGCGCGGCCCGCGGGCGGATCCGCCCCGGTCGCGGCGGCCGGGGCGGAGATGGACGTCAAGCAGTTCGGCACCGGTTTCGGCGCCCGGCTGCGCGGCTGGCTGATGACCGGCGTCTCCTACGTCATCCCGTTCGTCGCCGCGGGCGGGCTGCTGATCGCGCTGGGCTTCGCGCTCGGCGGGTACCAGATCACCGAGGCCCCGGACATCGTCTCGATCGGCGACGACAACGTCTCCACGCTGAGCTTCGATCCGGGCTCGCTCACCTCGTGGGCCGCGCTGTCGTTCCAGATCGGCGCGCTCGCGTTCGGCTTCCTGGTCCCGGTGCTCGCCGGGTTCATCGCCTACGCGATGGCCGACCGGCCCGCGCTGGTGCCCGGCTTCGTCGGCGGCATGATCGCCGTGCAGACCGCGGCCGGCTTCCTCGGCGGCCTGGTCGCCGGCCTGCTCGCCGGTGCGGTGATCATGGGCCTGAAGCGCTGGCAGCCGCCGCGCGCGCTGGCCGGGATCATGCCGGTGCTGGTGCTCCCGCTGATCGGCACGGCCGTCGTCGGCACGGTGATGTTCCTGGTCGTCGGCCAGCCGCTGGCCGCGGCCACCACCGGCCTGACCAACTGGCTCAACGGCCTGTCCGGCACCAACGCGCTGCTGCTCGGCGCGCTGCTCGGCCTGATGATGGCCTTCGACATGGGCGGGCCGGTCAACAAGGCCGCCTACGCCTTCGCCGTCGCCGGCCTGTCCACCGGCTCGGACACGGCGCTGATGATCATGGCCGCGGTGATGGCAGCCGGGATGGTCCCGCCACTCGCGCTGGCGCTCGCCACGGTCGTCCGCAAGGGCCTGTTCAGCAAGGCCGAGCAGGAGAACGGCCGGGCCGCGTGGCTGCTCGGCGCCTCCTTCATCACCGAGGGCGCGATCCCGTTCGCCGCGGCCGATCCGCTGCGGGTGATCCCGTCGATCATGGCGGGCTCCGCGGTCGCCGGGTCGCTGTCGATGGCCTTCGGCTCGACGCTGCGGGCCCCGCACGGCGGCGTGTTCGTGGTGCCGCTGATCGGCAACCCGTTCGCCTACCTGCTGGCGATCGTCGCGGGCACCCTGGTCTCCGCCGCACTGGTGATCGGCCTGAAGTCCGCCCGCCGCACCCCGTCCGCCGGGACCGCCGCCACCGCGACCGCGTCGCCCGCGGCCGCACCGGTCGCCGGCTGAACCGTCACGACCACGAGAGAGGGAACCGACATGGCCGAGCGCCGCGTGAAGGTCGGATCGTCCGTGGGGCTGCACGCCCGCCCCGCCAACCTGTTCTGCTCCGCCGCGAAGCAGCAGCCCGCGAAGGTCACCATCGGCACCGCCGACGGCGAGCGCGGCCCGGTGGACGCCGCGTCCATCCTGTCCGTGATGGGCCTGGGCGTGCGCTCCGGTGAGGAGGTCGTGCTCACCTCCTCCGACGACGCCGACGGCGAGACCGCCGTCGCGGCGCTGGCCGAGCTGCTGGCCCGGGACCTGGACGCCACCCCGGCCTGAGACCGGCCGGAGTGTTTCCCGGCGGTTAAGACCCGGGTGTCGGGATGGCAGGCCCGTCCGGGGCGGGGGGACGATGCCGGTGATCCTCCGGCACCCGCCGGCCCCGGCCGCCACTCGGCCAGCACCCGCGGCACCCCGCGGAGAACGGAGCACCCCGTGACCCGGACCGTGCCCGACACCGACGACGACACCGTGGGCACCGGGCCCGCACCCGACTCGCTGGCCGCCCACTCCGGCGTGGTCAGCGAGTCGGAGCACCGCGCGTTGCGGGCCGACATCCGGCGGCTGTCCACGATGCTCGGCCGGACCCTGTCCGACGAGGCGGGCCCCGAGGTCCTGGAGCTCGTCGAGAAGGTGCGGCACGGCGCCCGCGGCGCCACCGGCCCGGACACCGTCGCCGCCCTGCTCGACGGCATCGACACCGGCACCGCGGTGCTGCTCGCCCGGGCGTTCTCCCAGTACTTCCAGCTCGCCAACGTGGCCGAGCAGCTGCACCGCTCGCGCGAGCTGCGCGAGCTGCGCCCGCCGGACCAGCGGCCGCTGCGCACCGTGCTGCGCAGGCTCGCCGCCGAGGCCGACCCGGACGAGGTCGCCGACGTGCTGGCCCGCGCCGAGCTGCGCCCGGTGTTCACCGCGCACCCCACCGAGTCCACCCGGCAGTCGGTGCTCGGGATCCTGCGGCGGGTGGTGGACGCGCTGGACCGCGGCGCCGGCGACCACGAGCTCGCCGCGCTGGTCGACCTGCTGTGGCAGACCGACGACATCCGGCCCGGCAAGCCGATGGTGATCGACGAGGCGCGCAACATCGCCTGGTTCGCCGCCCGGCTCGGCGAGCGCACCGTGCCCGACCTGCTCGACGAGTTCTCGCACGAGGCCGCCGACGCCGGCCTGGAGATCCCCGCCGACGCCCGCCCGCTGGTGCTGGGCTCCTGGGTCGGCGGCGACCGGGACGGCAATCCGAACGTCACCCCGGCCGTCACCCGGGAGGTGCTGGAGCTCAACGCCGACCGCGCCCTGCGCATCCACGCCGAGCAGGTCGAGCAGCTCATCCAGGAGCTGTCGGTGTCCACCCGGGTGATGGGGGTCGCCGAGGAGCTGCGCGGCTCGCTGGCCCGCGACCGGCGCGCCCTGCCCGCCGTGCACGACCGGTTCATCCGGCTCAACGCGCACGAGCCGTACCGGCTCAAGCTCTCCTACGTCGCGGCCCGGCTGGAGAACACCCGCCGCCGGATCGCCACCCGGGCCGAGCACCGGCCGGGCATCGACTACCTCGGCTCGGCCGGTTACCTGGAGGACCTGCTCGTCGTCGACCGGTCGCTGCGCGGCCACCACGGCGCCCGGATCGCCGACGGCACCCTGGCCAGGGCGATCCGCTCGGCCCGGGCACTCGGCCTGCACCTGGTGGAGCTCGACGTCCGCGAGCACGCGCAGCGCCACCACGACGCGCTCGGCGCGATCTTCGACGAGCTCGGCGAGCTGGCGAAGCCCTACGCCGAGCTGACCCGCGACGAGCGCCGCGAGCTGCTCTCCCGCGAGCTGCGCAGCAAGCGCCCGCTGTTCCGCAGGCACTACGGCGTCCCGGAGGCCGCCGCCGGGGTGCTCGACCTGTTCGACACGGTGCACGCCCTGCAGCACGAGTTCGGCGACGACGTGGTGCGCACCTACATCGTGTCGATGGCCCAGGACGTCGACGACCTGCTCGCCGTCGCCGTCCTCGCCCGCGAGGCCTACATGGTCGAGGTCGGCGACGATCCGCGGTCGTCGCTGGACCTGGTGCCGCTGTTCGAGACCGTCGAGGAGCTGTCGAAGGCCGGCGAGCTGCTGGAGGGGCTGCTCGCCGATCCCGGCTACCGCCAGCAGGTACGCAACCGCGGTGACCTGCAGGAGATCATGCTGGGCTACTCCGACTCCAACAAGGGAGCCGGGATCACCGCGTCCCAGTGGCAGATCCACCGGGCCCAGCGCCAGCTGCGCGACGTCGCCGCCGAGCACGGCGTGCGGCTGCGGCTGTTCCACGGCCGCGGCGGTTCGGTCGGCCGCGGCGGCGGCCCGGCCGGGGAGGCGATCGCCTCGGCGCCGTTCGGGTCGGTGGACGCCACGATGAAGCTCACCGAGCAGGGCGAGGTCATCTCCGACAAGTACTCGCTGCCCAGCCTCGCGCACGACAACCTGGAGATCCTGCTCGCCGCCATGCTGGACGCCTCGCTGCTGCACCAGGCGTCCCGCTGGCCCGCCGACACGCTGGCCCGCTGGGACGAGGTGATGGACTGCGTCTCCTCCGCGGCCACCGAGACCTACCGCAGGCTGGTCGGCGACGAGGGGCTGCCCGAGTTCTTCACCTCGGCCACCCCGGTCGAGGAGCTGGGCCGGCTCAACGTCGGGTCCCGGCCGGCGAAGCGCCCGGGGAAGGGCGCCCCCACGCTGGACGACCTGCGCGCCATCCCGTGGGTGTTCGGCTGGACGCAGACCCGGATGGTCGTCCCCGGCTGGTTCGGCCTGGGCAGCGGGCTGCGCGCCGCCCGGGAGGCCGGGTACGCCGAGGACCTGGCCGGGATGCGCGAGTGGGCGTTCTTCCGGAACCTGATCGGCAACGTCGAGATGACGCTGGCCAAGACCGACCTGCGGATCGCCTCGAACTACGTCTCCACCCTGGTCGACCCGGCCCGGCAGGGACTGTTCGGACAGATCCGCGACGAGCACGAGCTGACCCGCCGGGAGCTGCTCGCGGTGACCGGCGAGTCGCAGCTGCTGGCCCGGCATCCGGTACTGCGGAACACCCTGTCGGTACGCAACGCCTACCTCGAACCCCTGCACCACCTGCAGGTCGAGCTGCTGGCGCAGCGCCGCGCGGCGGGCGACGAGCCGGACCCGGACCTGGAGCGGGCGCTGCTGCTCACCGTGAACGGGATCGCAGCAGGCATGAAGAACACCGGATGACGGGTAGGAACAGGATGTGCGCGACCACGAGGACATCCAGAACACGCCCGGCCCCGCCCGGCCGGCGACCCGGCAGGTCGTCGCCTGGACGCTGATCCTGGCGCTGCTGCTCGCCGCGCCGCTCAGCTACCTGGCCGGCTCCGCCGGTGGCGGCCGGATGCTGGCCGTGCTGCTGGTGGTGGTGACCCTGGTCGGCGGGCTGGTGCTGCTGCTGCGCCGGCGGTGACCCGGTGCAGTACAGGCATGCCGGTCCCGCCGACCACGGCGCGCTGGACGCGGTGCTGGTCTCCGCTCCCGGACGGCCGACCCTGCCGGTCCGGCTGACCGTCGAGCTGTTCGGCCGGGCCCGGTCGCACCTGGCCCGGCCGGACCGGGTCTGCGTGTGGGACCCGTGCTGCGGGGCAGGCGTCACGCTCACCGTGCTCGGCCTGCTCGCCGGCGGGATCACCGCGCTTACCGGCACCGACGCCGATCCGGCGCCGCTGGAGCTGGCCCGGCGCAACCTGGGGCTGCTCTCGGCGGGGGGCCTGGACGCCCGGGCCGCGGAGCTGGACGCGCTCGCCGCCCGGCACGGCAAGCCGGCCTACGCCGGGGCGGCCGCGCAGGCGCGGGCACTGGTCCCGATCGGGCGGCCCGCCTGGTCGGTCGGGGTGGCGGACGCGCTGGACCGGGAGCGGACCCGGGCGGCGCTGCGCGACCGGGCGCCGGACGTGGTGCTGGCGGACCTGCCCCACGGCAGGCAGACCTCCTGGGCCCCGGCGGACGACGGCGCCCCGACCGGCCCCGGCGCGTTCCTGACCGCGGTGGGATCGGTGCTCGATCCGGGCGCGGTCGTGGTCGCCGTGGACCGAGGCCGCACGGTGCCGGTGCCCCCGGGCGTCCGCCCGCTGGAGCGACTGCGGATCGGGCACCGCGCGGCGGTGCTGCTGCGCGCCGGGCAGCTGCACTGATCGAGGCTCACAGCAGGGCGTAGGCCGCCAGCAGCTGGTCCCGCGCGGTCACCAGGTAGCGGGCCAGCTCGTCGGCGGCCCGCTCGGTCCGGCCCGCGGTCAGCAGCGCGGCGATCTCGCCGTTGCGGGCCAGGTACGGCTCGTGGAACTCGCGCACCTGCGGCATCCGCTGGAAGACCAGCCGCATCTCGGCCAGCAGCCGTCCCATCTCGCGTTCCAGCCGGGGGCTGCCGCCGAGTGCGACGACGTCGCGGTGGAAGTGCTGGTTCGCGTCGGCGACCCCGGTCCAGTCCCCGGCCTCGGCGGCCTCGCGGCCACGGTCGTAGGCGGCCCGGACGGCGGACAGCGCCACCGGGTCGGTGGCGAGCAGGCCGTACCGGACCGCGCCCGGCTCGATCACCAGGCGGGCCGAGTAGACGTCGCGGATGTCGTCGATCCCCGGCTGGGCGACGAACACGCCGCGGTTCGGGATCCGGACCAGCACCCGCTCGGCGACCAGCTGGGACAGCGCCTCCCGGATGGTGTTGCGGGAGACCTGCAGCGCCTCGGAGAGCGCCTGCTCGGGGAGCCGGGCGCCGACCCGCAGCCGGGCCTCGGCGACCTCGATCCGGATCCGGTCGGCGACCCGCTCGGACGCGGGCACCACGACCGTGCGGGAGGCCGACAGCGAGGCCAGCGCGTCCTGCACGGAGGTGTTCACGTCAGTCACGAAACCAGATCCTAACGAGGAATGCCCCCACCTGGGATTGCAGGATCGTAGGACAATCCGCCACACTCTCCCGACCTGCAGCGCTCGACGACCGCTACCCCGGGAGGCAGCGATGAGCGACGACACGGCCAGGCCGACGAGAACCGCGACCAGGACGGCCCTGTTCGGAGCGATGTTCCTGATGGCCACCAGCGCCATCGGCCCCGGGTTCATCACCCAGACCACGACCTTCACCGCCCAGCTCGGCGCGGCGTTCGCGTTCGCCATCCTGGTGTCGATCCTGGTCGACATCGCGATCCAGATGAACGTCTGGCGGGTGGTCGGCGTCTCCGGGCTGCGCGCCCACGAGCTGGCCAACAAGGTCGCGCCGGGCGCGGGCTGGTTGCTGACCGCGCTCGTCGTGGTGGGCGGGCTGGTGTTCAACATCGGCAACGTCGCGGGCGCCGGTCTCGGCCTGAACGCGATGCTCGGCCTGGAGCCGGCCATCGGCGGAGCGCTGTCCGCGCTGCTGGCGATCGGCATCTTCACCGTCCGCTGGGCCGGGATGGCGCTGGACCGGATCGTCGTCCTGCTCGGCATCCTGATGATCGGCCTGACCGCCTACGTCGCGGTCGTGTCCGGCCCGCCGGTCGGCGAGGCGCTGCGGCAGACCGTGCTGCCGGACGAGATCAGCTGGCTGGCGATCACCACCCTGATCGGCGGCACCGTCGGCGGGTACATCACCTACGCGGGCGCGCACCGGATGCTCGACTCCGGCCTGTCCGGGCCGGAGAACGCCGGGCGGGTCGCGGTCAGCTCGGTGCAGGGGATCCTGATCACCGGTGTGATGCGGGTGCTGCTGTTCCTGGCGGTGCTCGGCGTCGTCACCGCCGGGGTGGACCTGACCGGCAGCGACAACCCGGCGGCGGCCGCGTTCGCCGCCGCGGCCGGCGAGATCGGGCTGCGCCTGTTCGGCGTGATCCTCTGGGCCGCCGCGATCACCTCGGTGATCGGCGCCGCCTACACCTCGGTGTCCTTCCTGACCTCGCGCAGCACCCCCGAGCGCACCACCCGGCTGCTGACCGTCGGGTTCATCGTGCTCAGCACGGCGGTCTTCCTGGTGGCCGGCGCCGCCCCGGTCACCCTGCTGATCTTCGCCGGGGCCTTCAACGGGCTGATCCTGCCGATCGGGTTCACCATCCTGCTGTGGGTGGCCTGGCGGCGGCGCGACCTGCTCGGCGGCTACCACTACCCGCGCTGGCTGCTGGCGGCCGGTTTCCTCGGCTGGCTGGTCACCCTGTTCGTCGGGTACCAGTTCGTCGCCGAGAACATCGGGAAGCTGTTCGCATGACACCGCACATCGACCTCAACGCCGATCTCGGCGAGTCCTTCGGCCAGTGGGTGCTCGGCGACGACGACGCCATGCTCGGCCTGGTCAGCTCGGCGAACGTCGCCTGCGGGTTCCACGCCGGCGATCCGTCCACGCTGCGCACGACGACCACCCGGGCCGCCGCCGCCGGCGTCACCGTCGGCGCCCAGGTGTCGTACCCGGACCTGCGCGGCTTCGGCCGCCGGTTCCTCGACATCGAGCCCGCCGCGCTGACCGACGACGTGATCTACCAGATCGGCGCGCTGGACGGGCTGTGCCGGGTCGCCGGGAGCCGGGTCCGCTACGTCAAGCCGCACGGGGCGCTCTACAACGCGACCCGCACGCACACCGGGCAGGCCCGGGCGGTCGTCGACGCGGTCCGCGCCTACGACCCCTCGCTGCCGGTGCTCGGGTTGCCCGGCTCGGAGCTGCTGGCCGAGGCGGAGCGGGCCGGGCTGCGGCCGGTGACCGAGTTCTTCGTCGACCGCGGCTACACCGCCGAGGGCGCGCTGGTGCCGCGCCGCGAGCCCGGCGCCCTGCTCGACGACGCGGGCGCCGCCGCCGAGCGGGTCGTCCGGATGCTCACCGACGGCGTGGTCCGGGCGGTCGACGGCACCGACGTCGCGGTGCGCGCCGAGTCCGCCTGCGTGCACGGCGACTCGCCCGGCGCGGTCGCGATGGCCCAGCGGGTGCGGGACGCGCTGGCCGGCGCCGGGATCGCGATCGGGGCGTTCGCCTCGTGAGCGCCGCCCTCGATCTCACACCCGCGCAGGCCCGGGAACGGTTCCGGGACGGCGTGGTCGCGAGCACCTCGGGCTGGTGCGCGGGCTGGACCCAGGCGAACCTGATCGCCGTCCCCCGCGAGTACGCCTGGGACGTGCTGCTGTTCGCCCAGCGCAACCCGAAGCCCTGCCCGGTGCTCGACGTGCTGGAGCCCGGCGACCTCGCCGGCGCCCTGTTCGACGGCGACATCCGCACCGACCTGCCGGGCTACCGGGTGTACGTCGACGGCGAGCTCACCGAGCAGCCCACCGACGTGCGCGAGCACTGGCGCGACGACCTGGTCGCCTTCCTGATCGGCTGCAGCTTCACCTTCGAGAACGCGCTGCTCACCGAGGGCGTCCCGGTCCGGCACATGGCGCAGGGCAGCACCGTGCCGATGTACCGGACCACCCGGCGCTGCCGCCCGGCCGGGCGGATGTCCGGCCCGCTGGTGGTGTCGATGCGGCCGGTGCCCGCCGCGCTCGTCGACACCGCGGTGGCGGTGACCGCCCGCTATCCGGACGTGCACGGCGCCCCGGTGCACGTCGGCGACCCGGCCGCGCTCGGGATCGCCGACCTGGACCGGCCCGACCACGGCGATCCGGTGCGGATGACCGGCGACGACGTCCCGGTGTTCTGGGCGTGCGGGGTGACCCCGCAGGCCGCCGTGCTGGAGTCCCGGCTGCCGCTGGCGATCACCCACGAGCCCGGCCACATGCTGGTGACCGACGTCCGCGACGCCGACCTCCGGATCTGAGTCATGATCGGGGCATGACGAACGACCCGCACGCCTGGCTCGAGGACGTCACCGGCGAGGAGGCACTCGCGTGGGTGACCGGGCGCAACGCCCGCACCGAGCAGCGGCTGACCGCGACACCGCTGTTCGGCGAGCTGGAGTCCGGCATCCGGGAGGTGCTCGACGCCCCCGCCCGCATCCCGTTCGTCGGGCACCGCGGCGGCTACTACTACAACTTCTGGACCGACGAGCGGAACCCGCGCGGCCTGTGGCGGCGCACCACCCCCGAGCAGTACCGCACCGACTCCCCGGAGTGGGAGATCCTGCTCGACGTCGACGCGCTCAACGAGGCCGAGGGCGAGAACTGGGTCTGGCACGGCGCCCGCTTCCTGCGCCCCGACCTGGACCGGGTGCTGATCGACCTGTCCCGGGGCGGCGCGGACGCCGACGTGACCCGCGAGTTCGACATGGTCACCCGGGACTGGGTGCCCGGCGGCTTCGAGCGGCCGGAGGCCAAGGGCGGCGCGTCCTGGCTGGACCGGGACACCCTGCTGGTCGCGACCGATCTCGGCGAGGGCACCACCACCGACTCCGGCTACCCGCGCACCGTGCGGCGCTGGACCCGCGGCACCCCGCTCGCCGAGGCCGAGCTCGTCTTCGCCGGCGAGCCCGATGACCTGAGCGTGTCGGCGTACCGCGACCACACCCCCGGCTTCGAGCGGACCTTCGTGCGGCGGGCGCTGGAGTTCTACGCCGACGAGCTGTACCTGCTCGGCGACGACGGCGAGCTGCGGAAGATCGACGTGCCGGACTCGGCGATCGCCGACGTCGAACGCGAGTGGCTGCTGCTGGAGCTGCGCGAGGACTGGGCCGCCTTCACCGCCGGGTCGCTGCTCGCCGCCCGGTTCGACGACGTCCTCGCCGGCACCCCCGGCTGGGAGGTGCTGTTCGCGCCGACCGACGAGTCGTCGCTGGCCGGGTACACCTGGACCCGGCACCACCTGGTGCTCAACGTGCTGGAGAACGTCGTCAACCGGCTGTCCGTGCTCACCCCCGGCGACGCGGGCTGGACCCGCTCGGCGTTCCCGGGCGCGCCCGAGTTCGGCAGCATCGGCGTGTCCGCGGTGGACAGCGACGAGAACGACGACGTCTGGCTCACCGTCACCGACTACCTCACCCCGGCGTCGCTGGCGATCGCCACCGTCGGCAGCCCGCCGGAGACGCTCAAGAGCGCGCCCGCCTTCTTCGACCCCTCCGGGCACGTGATCGAGCAGCACTTCGTCACCAGCGACGACGGCACCCGGGTGCCGTACTTCCTGGTCCGGCCCGCGGACCTGCCGTTCGACGGCACCGCACCGACCCTGCTCTACGGCTACGGCGGCTTCGAGATCGCGCTCACCCCCGGCTACTCCGGCGGGACCGGGCGCTCCTGGCTCGCCCGCGGCGGGGTGTACGCGGTCGCGAACATCCGCGGCGGCGGCGAGTACGGCCCGCGCTGGCACCGGGCCGCGCTGCGGGAGAACCGGCCGCGCGCCTACGAGGACATGGCGGCGGTGGCCCGCGATCTCGTCGAGCGGCGGATCACCGCGCCGTCCCGGCTCGCCGTGCAGGGCGGCAGCAACGGCGGGCTGCTGGCCGGGAACATGCTGGTCCGCTACCCGGAGCTGTTCGGCGCCGTCGTCATCCAGGTGCCGCTGCTGGACATGAAGCGCTACAGCCACCTGCTCGCCGGGGCGTCCTGGATGGCCGAGTACGGCGACCCGGACACCGACGACTGGGACTTCATCCGGACGTTCTCGCCCTACCACCTGATCGATCCCGACGCCGATTACCCGCCGGTCATCCTGCTGACCTCGACCCGCGACGACCGGGTGCACCCCGGGCACGCCCGCAAGTTCGCCGCGGCGCTGGAGGCGGCCGGCCACGACGTCACCTACTACGAGAACATCGAGGGCGGCCACGGCGGCGCCGCGGACAACGCACAGGCGGCCCGGATGGCGGCGCTGGCGTACGCGTTCCTGTGGGAGAAGCTCGGCCCGGCGACCGGCGACTAGGGTCGGGGACCATGCGCGGGTTCGGGTTCGGACGGGTCGGCGGGCCGGAGCAGGAGACCTTCCTGGAGGTCGCGGAGCCGGTGCCCGGACCGGACGAGCTGCTGGTGCAGGTCCGCGCCGCCGGGGTGAATCCCGGCGACTGGCGGGTCCGCAACGGCTCCTACGGCACGACGGGCCCCGCGGTGCTCGGCCGGGAGGTCGCCGGCACCGTGCTGGCGCTCGGCGAGGGCGTCACCGGGTTCGCCGTCGGGGACGAGGTGTTCGGCGGCTGCCCCGGCATGCTGGGCGGCTGGGCGCCGCGCGCCCGCACCATCGCGTCGTTCTCGGCGCACCGGCCCGACGGGGTCTCCCCCGAGCAGGCCGCCGTGCTGCCGGTCGCCGCCGGGACCGCGCTCGACACGCTGCGCAGCCTGGACCTGCAGCCGGGTGCGACGCTGCTGGTGAACGGTGCGGGCGGCGGCGTCGGGCTGCCGCTGGTCCAGCTGGCCCGGTTGCGGGGGCTGCACGTCGTCGGGACGGCGAGCCCCGCCAAGCACGACCTGCTGACCCGGCTCGGCGCGACCCCGGTCGGGTACGGAGACGGGGTGGTGGACCGGATCCGGGCCGCCGCACCCGCCGGGATCGACGGCGCGCTGGACCTCGTCGGCGGGGACGCGCTGCGCACCGTCGCGCCGCTGGTCCCGATCGGGGCGCTGTACTCGGTCGCCGACAAGCCGACCGTCGCCGAGCTCGGCGGCCGGGCCGTGGAACGCGACCGCGGTCCCGCGGTGCTCGCCGAGCTGGCCCGGCTGGTCGCCGCGGGCGAGCTCGATCCGCTGGTGCAGCAGACCCGCCCGCTGGACGAGGCGGGTGCGGCGCTGGCCGCCGTCGAGTCCGGGCACGCCACCGGGAAGATCGTGCTCATTCCCTGAACCGTGCGGCCGGACGTGGCGGGCCGATGACTTCCCGGGGGCCGGATGCTGGTCGCCGCGGTGCGCGCCCGGTTCGACTTCGACCGGATGACCCGGGACCAGGCTCTCGCCCTGTCCGCCGAGCACCCGCGGGCCGAGCTGATCGCCCGGCTCCGGCAGAGTGCGACCACCTCCCGCCGGATGCCGCTCAGCGGACCGCTCGACCCGCTGATGGACCTGGTGATCCACGCGCAGGACATCGTCCGCCCGCTCGGCCGGGTGCACGAGTCGCCGCCCGAGGTGGTCGCCGCGTGCCTGGCGCACGTCGCGACCCACCGATTCATGGGTGGTCCGGCCCTGCTGCGGGGCGTGCGGGTGGTGTCGGCCGATTCCGGATGGACCCTCGGAGACGGCGCGGAGCTGCGCGGGCCCGACCCGGAGCTACTGCTCGTCGCCGCGGGACGACCGGCCGGGCTCGCCGGGCTGAGCGGGCCGGGTGTCGGGGTGGTCGCGCCGCGACTGGCCTGACGGGTGCAGCGGTTCCGTCCGGTGCAGGTAGGAATGCCCGGTCGGGGTGGTGGTGCGGGTGCCCTCGGCGGTCGGCTCGACCCACCACCCGGGCTGCTCGCGCAGCTGGTTGTGCAGCTCGCAGACCGCACGACCGTTGTCGAAACCGGTCGGGCCACCGTCGGCGGCCCGCACCACGTGATCGATGTGCCGGGCCGGAGCGTCGCAGTAGGGAGCGGTGCACCGGTGCCGGTCCCGGGCCCGGATCAGATCCGCCAGCCCGGCCGGGAAGCACCGCGCCCGGGAGTCACCACCGATCACCGTGCCCCGCACCGTCAACAGCCGCCGCAACAGCCTGCGCCCGCGTGCCCGGGCCAGGAACCCGACCGGGATCGGCCCGAACCCCGGGACCTCGGCGGGCAGCGGGCTGTCCTCGTCGAGCAACGCCTCCAGCGGCACGACGACCTGCACCTGCACGTCGACGTGCTCGGCGGTGACCCGCCCGGTCACCCGCTCCACGAACGTGTCGGCCATGACCTGCCCGCGGCTGCGGGTCAGCGGCTCCGGGGCGACCTGGACCGCGTCGAACGCCCGGCGCAGCGCCGCATAACAGGCCACCCCCTGCTCCACCGGCAGGTGCGCCCGCAGATCGACCATCCCGTCCGCGGCCTGCCGCAGGGTGACCCGCCGCCCCGCCCGCGCAGCCAGGCAGCGCTGCCGGAACCTCTCCGGCGCCACCTCCGCGGCGAGCGCGGCGACCAGGCTGCGCAACCGCGCCGGCCCGAGCCGGGCGATGTCGTGCCCGGCCAGCCGCCGATCCACCTCCGCCCGCTGCCCGGCATCGAGATGCGCGGTCCCGCCGGCCACGATCGACACCCGGTACCCGTCGAGCTCCCCCGCCGCGAACAGGCCGCGCACATGCCCCAGACCGTCGTGCAGGTCCCGGGCGGTGCGCATCCGGTTGCGCCCCACCGTCGGCGAGGCCCGGTTGGCCAGCCCGATCTCGGCGCCGATGCTGCGCTCGAGCCGCTCCGGGTCGACCTCGGCGGCACTGTCGGCGGCGCGGCGACGGGCGAAGGCCAGCTCGGTGGCCGCCAGCGCCGCCTCCACACTGTTGCGCACCGCGACCAGCGCGATCATCCGGTCCACCAGCACCGGCGCCGGCGACACCTCGTCGACCACCGCCGCCAGCTGCTCGAACCGAGCCCGCACGGCGTACAGGTCCGGCACCGCCGACAGATCGGCGGCAGCAGGCGGATCAGAGCCGGCAGGCAGATCAGAGACGGCAGGCCGAACAGGGCCGGCAGGCGAAACAGGGCCGGCAGGCGTGTCGGGTGAGGCAGGGGCGTTGATGACCGCGGTCATGCGTCCATCATAGACGAACATATGTTCGAGCAACAGGTCCGGAATGGACGAACCCACCGGCGGTTCCGGTGGGACCGACGGCCACTACCCTCGCGCTCATGGCAGAGGCACCGGCGGGCGAGGTCGTGATCAGGGTGCGCGGCGAGTTCGAACGGGAGGTCCCCGCCGAGCGGGGCACCGCGAACCTGCTGGTCCTCGCCCAGGGCGCCGAGCCGGGACCGGTGCGCGCCCGGGTCGAGGCGGACGCCGCCGCCGCGCTGGCCGACGTGCGCGGCCGGCACGACCCGGAGGCCGGCCCGGTCCGCCGCTACGTGGTCGGCCAGGTCCGCACCTCGGTCCAGCAGCCCTCGCACAAGGGCAGGCCCCGCCCGGCGGTCTACCACGCCTCGGTGTCGATCTCGGTGGAGTTCGACGACGTCGCCCGGCTCGGCGACTGGCTGTCCTCGCTCGGCGCGATCGAGGGCGTCACGGTGCAGGGGATCGGCTGGGACCTGGCCACCGAGCACCGCCGCGAGCTGGAGCGGGCGGTCCGCCAGGAGGCGCTGCGGCAGGCCCGCGAGCGCGCCCAGGACTACGCCGACGCGCTCGATCTCGGCCCGGTGCGCCCCCGGCTGGTCGCCGACGTCGGGCTGCTCGGCACGCATCCCGGGCCGTCGGCCCGGGCCGTCGGCCTCTCGTTCGCTGCTGCCCCGGAGAGCTCCGGGGACGGCCTGGGCGAGCTGCTGCGGCCCGACGACGTGACGGTGCAGGCGACCGTCGAGGCCGAGTTCACCGTCTGAGCAGGCGCCCGCCTCACCCCCGCTCGGCCGCGATGTCGGCGTGCGCGTCGCGCAGCGACCGCTTGAGGATCTTGCCGCTCGGGTTCTTCGGGAGCGCGTCGGCGAACACCACGTACTTGGGCCGCTTGTACCCGGCGAGCCGCTCGCGGGCGTGCGCGTGCACCTGCTCCTCGGTGAGCGTCACCCCCTGGCGCGGGACGACGACCGCGGTGACCGCCTCGATCCAGTGCGGGTGGCTGACCCCGAACACCGCGACCTCGGCGACGCCGTCGAGCAGGTAGAGGGCCTCCTCCACCTCGCGCGACGCCACGTTCTCGCCGCCGGTCTTGATCATGTCCTTCTTCCGGTCGACCACCGACAGGTAGCCGTCCGGCGTCATCACGCCCAGGTCCCCGGAGTGGAACCAGCCGCCGGCGAACGCGGCGGCGGTCTTCTCCTCGTCGTTGTAGTAGCCCAGCGCGGCGTGCGGGGAGCGGTGCACGATCTCGCCGACCTCACCGGGCGGCAGCGGCTCCCCGGCGTCGTCGACCACCCGGGTCTCCACGTTCAGCGACGCCCGGCCGGCCGATCCGGCCCGCTCCAGCTGCTCCTCGGGCCGCAGGATGGTGGCCAGCGGGGACATCTCGGTTTGCCCGTAGAAGTTCCAGAGCCGCACGTCCGGCAGCCGCCGGGACAGCTCGTGCAGCACCTCGACCGGCATCGCGGCCGCGCCGTAGTAGCCCTTGCGCAGGCTGGACAGGTCGGTCGAGTCGAAGTCCGGGTGGCGCAGCAGCGAGATCCACACCGTCGGCGGGCAGAACAGCTTGGTGACCTTCTCCCGGGCGATCGTGGCGAGCAGCGTCGCCGGGTCCGGCCCGGGCACGATGATGCTGGTCGCGCCGAGGTAGACGTCGACCGAGAAGAAGCAGTCCAGCTGCGCGCAGTGGTACATCGGCAGCGAGTGCAGCTCGACGTCGTCGGCGGTCATCCCGCCGTCGACGATGCAGGACAGGTACTGGGTGACCAGCGAGCGCGACGACAGCACGACGCCCTTGGGCCGGGACTCGGTGCCGGAGGTGTACATGAGCCGCAGCGGGTCGTCGTCGCCGACGTGCACGTCCGGCTCGCCCGGATCCCCGGCACCGTCGATCCACTCCGCGACGTCGGTCCAGTCGCCGGTGGCCGGCGCGCCGGAGAGCCCGATCCGGCCACGCACCCGGACCGGGGCGGACGAGTGCGCGAGCGCCTTCTCGGCGGTCTCGGCGAGCGCGTCCTCGGCGACGAACGCGACCGCCCCCGAGTGGTCGAGGATGTAGGCGATCTCCTCGGGGCCGAGCATGAAGTTCACCGGCACCAGGACGACGCCGAGCCGGGCGGTCGCGAAGGCGAGCACGCCGAACTGGCGGCAGTTGTGCGAGAGCAGCGCGAGCCGGTCGCCCTTGACCAGACCGCTCGCGGTGAGCGCCGCGGCGCAGCGGTTCACCGCCGCGTCGAACTCGGCGAAGCTCCAGCGGACGTCGCCGTCGACCACGGCCAGCCGGTCCGGGTAGCGCGCGGCGGTGCGGTGCAGGAGATCCCCGACCGAGTGCCGGCGGGCCCGCGTGACCGCGGCGGTGGTCTGCTCGCTGAATTCTCCGGCAACGCTGCTCATGCGCTGATCCTGCACCAGCCGGTGGCACACCGTCACGTGGTGCGAGCCCACATCGGGGGAGCGCCCGCGGTGGGGTCACGCACCGTGGCGATCACGCCGTTCGCCCCGTATGTTCCGTTAGTCAAGTTCGTTGATCCACACAGGAGTGGTGCACGGTATGGCCCGATCCGACACGAGCGCACCGACCGGTACCCCGCTCTCCCGCGCGATGCGCCCGGTGAACGCCGTCGTCGAGCGGTACATCCCGTCGGCGCTGGTCTTCGCGATCGTCCTGACGTTCGTGGTCGGCCTGATGGCGGTGGCGCTGACCGACTCCGGGCCGGTGGACGTCGTCGCCAGCTGGGGCGAGGGACTCTCCGGGCTGCTCGACTTCATCACCCAGATGGCCCTGATCCTGCTGCTCGGCCACATGCTGGCGCACACCCGTCCGGTGCAGCGGCTGCTGAAGGCGCTCGGCTCGCTGCCCCGGACCACGATGCAGGCGTACCTGTTCGTGTTCCTGGTCGCCGCGATCGCCTCGCTGATCACCTGGGGCCTCGGCCTCGTGGTCGCCGCGCTGATCGCCCGCGAGGTCGCCGCGCAGGGCCGGGAACGCGGGCTGCAGCTGCACTTCCCGATGCTGGTGGCGGCCGGGTTCTCCGGCTTCGTCGTCTGGCACATGGGCTACTCCGGCTCGGGACCGCTGCTCGCCGCCACCGAGGGCTCCTTCATCGCCGACCAGCTCGGGGCGCCGATCCCGGTCAGCGAGACGACCTACTCGGCCTGGAACCTGATCGCGATCGTGGTGACCCTGATCGCCGTCGCCGGCGCGCTCTACCTGGTCGCGCCCCGGCCCGGCGAGAAGGTCCGGGAGTTCGTCACCGACGAGCCGGTCACCGCCCCGGCCCGGACCGACGAGGAGCGCACCCCGGCCGACCGGGTGGACGGCAACCGGGTGCTCACCACGCTGCTCGGCCTGCTGCTCGCCGGCTACCTCGTGCACCACTACGCGACCGGCGGCAGCCTGACCCTGGACATCGTCAACTGGACGTTCCTCTGCCTGATCCTGCTGCTGGTGGCGAACCCGTTCGAGATGATCGCGCTGACCCGCAACGCGGCGTCCAACGTCGGCGAGATCCTGCTCCAGTTCCCGCTCTACGCCGGCATCCTCGGGATCATGACGGCCAGCGGCCTGGTCGAGATCATCTCGGCCTGGTTCGTCAACATCTCGACGCCGGTCACCTTCGGCCTGCTCACGTTCCTCTCGGCCGGGCTGGTGAACCTGGCCATCCCGTCCGGCGGCGGGCAGATCGCCGTCCAGGGCCCGGTGATGATCGACGCGGCGAACCAGATCGGCGTCGACCCGGCCATCGCGCTGATGGCGATCGCCTACGGCGACCAGTGGACGAACATGATCCAGCCGTTCTTCGCGCTGCCGCTGCTCGCCATCGCCGGGCTCAAGATCCGGGACATCCTCGGCTACA
The DNA here is from genome assembly GCF_039526905.1 of Pseudonocardia kongjuensis. Lineage (NCBI taxonomy): Bacteria > Bacillati > Actinomycetota > Actinomycetes > Pseudonocardiales > Pseudonocardiaceae > Pseudonocardia > Pseudonocardia kongjuensis. The sequence continues at coordinate 344,277 of NZ_BAAAJK010000007.1, forward strand.
CGACGGTCACCCTGGTCGCGTCCGGCATCGTGTTCGGCGGGACGATGCTGCTCATCTCGCTCTGACTCACCGGGCCGCGGCCGCGGGCTCCCCGATCGGCGTGTGGACCGGCGTCGGGGTGTCCCGGCCGCGGAGCACGACCTCCCGGCCGGCCCGCCAGTGCCGGGCCTCGCGGCCGGCCGCGTCGACGGCGCGGGCGGCCGCGACGACCCCGCCGGGGACCGACTTGGCGAGCTCGGTGAGCCGGGCCGCCTCGTTCACCGGGTCGCCGATCACGGTGTATTCGTAGCGGCGCGGATCGCCGATGTTGCCCGCGACGGCGTCGCCGGCGGACACCCCGATCCCGGCCTCGATCTCCGGCATCTCGGCGGCCAGCCGCCTGCCCAGGCAGCGCGCCGCGGACAGTGCCGCACCGGGGGCGTCGTCCAGGTCCATCGGGGCGCCGAAGACGGCCAGCGCCGCGTCGCCCTCGAACTTGTTGATCCAGCCGCCGGCCTGCTCCACACACTCGACGACGACGCCGAAGAACCGGTTGAGCAGCGCCACGACCTCCTCCGGGGGCCGCCGGGCCGCCATCGTCGTCGATCCGACGAGATCGACGAACAGCACCGCCACCGGCCGCAGCTCGCCGCCCAGCCGGATCCCGTCGCCGCGGGCCGCGGCGGCCTCCGCCACGTCCCGGCCGACGTGCCTGCCGAACAGGTCCCGGATCCGCTCCCGCTCGCGCAGCCCCTCGACCATGCCGTTCGTCCCGGCCTGCAGCTGGCCGAGCTCGGTGTTGTCGTAGACCGGGACGCGGACGTCGAGATCGCCGTCCTGCACCCGGGCCAGCGCCCGCCGCACGGTCAGCACCGGATCGGCGATCGCCCGGGCCGCACCGACCGCGGTGAGCAGGCCGGTGCCGATCGCGGTGCCGCCGAGCACCAGCATGGTCACCGCCAGCTGGGTCGGCGACGAGTCGCCGTAGACCAGCGCGAGCAGCCCGGCCAGCATCACCCCGCACAGCGGGACGGCGGTGCCCAGCGCCCAGAAGCCGACCGAGCGCAGCATCACCCCGGTCACCAGGCGCCGGCGCTCCGGCGGGCGCCCGGACAGCACCCGGGCGGCGGCCCGGCGCAGCATCCGCTCGACCAGCAGGTAGCACAGCGCACAGGTGGTGATCCCGCCGATCGCGACGGTCGCCGTCACCGAGAACGCCAGCCGCCCCGAGTAGCGCAGGTTCACCAGGCAGAACAGCACCGCGGCGAGCAGCCACAGGAAGGCGATCATCCAGGTGATCCGGGCCGGCCCGCGCAGCACCAGCCGGCGCTCGGCCCGGGCGGGGTCCGTCGTGCGCCGGGGCAGGGTCAGCTTGCGGCGGCCGAACCAGATCCCGATCGGGACCGTGAGGAGCAGGTACGCCCCCAGCACGACCAGGTTCACCAGCCGGATCCCGGCCGCGTCCAGCAGCTCCTCGCGGGGCAGCACGAACGCCGAGATCACCAGCACCACGGCCGCGCCGCCGACGTTCGCCGCGACCACCACGAACGCCAGCAGCGCCCGCACCGGGAGCCCGACGACCGGGCGTCCCGGCTGCGCAGGCCGCTGATCCGTCATGGCCGGAGTCTAGGCCGAAAGGGTGATCCGATCAGGGTCGCAGGGCGGCGAGCCGTTCGGCGGCCTCGACGAGCACCTCGTCGCGCTTGCAGAAGGCGAACCGGACCAGCGGCCGGGTCGCCGCGACACCGGCCTCGGACGCGCAGAACACCGACACCGGCACCGCCGCGACCCCGCACAGCTCGGGCAGCTTCCAGGCCAGCTCGACGCCGTCGTCGTGGCCGAGCGGGCGCGGATCGGCGACCACGAAGTAGGTGCCGCGCGGGGTGAGCACGTCGAACCCGGCGGCGCGCAGGCCGGCCGAGAGCAGGTCCCGCTTGCGGGTCAGGTCGGCGGTGATCCCGGCGTAGAAGTCGTCGCCGAGGGCGAGCGCCTCGGCGACCGCGGGCTGCAGCGGGGCGCCGCCGTGGAAGGTGAGGAACTGCTTCACCGCGCGGGCCGCGCCGACCAGCTCCGGCGGGCCGTGCACCCAGCCGACCTTCCAGCCGGTCACCGAGAACGTCTTGCCCGCCGAGGAGATCGTCAGCGTCCGGTCGGCGAGCCCGGGCAGGGTCGCCATCGGGACGTGCCGGGCGTCGTCGAAGGTCATGTGCTCGTAGACCTCGTCGGTCACGATCACCGCGTCGTGCGCGCGGGCGAGCTCGCCGATCCGGATCAGCCGGTCGCGGCTGAACACCGCGCCGGTCGGGTTGTGCGGGGTGTTGACCAGCACCACCCGGGTGCGCTCGGAGAAGGCGGCGGCGAGCTCGTCGTCGTCGACGTCGAAGCCGGGGGCGCGCAGCGGGACCGGGCGCAGGGTCGCGCCGGACAGCGCGACGGTGGCCGCGTAGGAGTCGTAGTTCGGCTCGAACGCGATCACCTCGTCGCCCGGGCCGCAGAGCCCGAGCAGGGTCGCCGCGATCGCCTCGGTCGCGCCGGTGGTGACCAGCACGTCGTCCGGGTCGACGTCGAGGCCGTAGAAGCGCCGCTGGTGTGCGGCGACGGCCTCGCGCAGCGCGGGCACGCCCGGCCCCGGCGGGTACTGGTTGAGGCCGTGCTCGGTGATGTTCGCGGCGGCGCCGGCCAGCAGCGACGCCGGACCGTCGGTGTCCGGGAACCCCTGGCCGAGATTGATCGCCCCGGTCCGCGCGGCCAGCCGGGAGATCTCGGTGAAGATCGTGGAGGTGAACGGGCGCATGCGCTCGACCAGCATGGTTCCCACAGTAGAGCCGGGGCGGCCCGGGCCCGGCCGCGCGGGTCAGTCGAGGCCGCGGACGATGTTCCCCTCGTCCTCGTGTTCCTCGACGTCGGCCCGCGTGGCGGTGCTGTCGGCGGTGTTCATCATGACCTCCTGCTGAGTGTCCGGTGACGAATGGTGGACACAGGGATGGACGTACGTCACCGGGTTCCGGTTGCTGTACCGGCTCATGGACCGATCCAGATGCACCCGGCCGGGTGAGTGCGACCTGTCCACCCGGCCGGGCGGTACCTGCCTAGCGGCCGATCCGGCCCACCAGATGGATCACTTCCGGTTTCTTGACGCCGCGGACCGCGAACCGCCACGCGTCGCCGTCGCGGGCGGTCACCAGCTCCGCGGTCGACGGGAGCAGCAGCGGCCTGCGGAAGGCGACGTCGAAGCCGACCGCGTCCGGGAGCCTGCCCTCCAGCGCCGCGGCCACCCGGGCCGCCGTCCACATGCCGTGCGCGATCGCCCGCGGGAAGCCCATCGCCTTCGCGGTGAGCGGGTACAGGTGGATCGGGTTCACGTCACCGGAGACCGCCGCGTAGCGACGCCCGGTGTCCCCCGGCACCCGCCACAGCGCGGCGGCCGGGCCGGTCGGCACCGCCGGCTCCGGCGGCGCCGGGGCCGGCTCACCGGAGGGCGCCCGCGCGCCGCGGGACAGGTAGGTCGAGCGGCCCTCCCAGACCGTCGCCCCGCCCGCCGACACCGTCCCCACCAGATCGACCTGCGCGCCCTTCGGGTGCGCGGTGAACCGCTCGGCGCGCACCCGCACGTCGAGGGTCTCGGACACCGCGACCGGCCGGTGCACGGTGATCCGGTTCGCCAGGTGCACCAGGCCGGGCAGCGGCAGCGGGAACGACCGGCCGGCCATCAGCGCGACCTGCAGCGGGAAGGTCAGCAGGTGCGGATAGGTGACCGGCAGCGCGTCGCCGATCCGGAAACCGCAGACCCGGGCGTAGTCGGCCAGGTGCCCCGGGTCGACCACGATCCCGCTGCGTGCCAGCTCCCGGTCCGGCAGGCTGCCGGCCCGGCCGGGCAGCACGGTCCGGACCGCCGCGGCGGCGTAGAGCGGGCCCAGCGCGGGCGCCCCGGACAGCTCGGTCACCGCGGTGGCGCCGGCGTTCCCGGCGTTCCCGGTCATCTCAGGCCCCCAGCATGGACTGGCCGCAGACCCGCACGACCTGCCCGTTCAGCCCGCCGGACTCGGCACGGCCGAACCAGCCGATCGTCTCGGCGACATCGACCGGCAGCCCGCCCTGGCGGAGCGAGTTGATCCGGCGGCCGCCCTCGCGGGTGGCCAGCGGCATCGTCGCCGTCATGTCGGTCTCGATGAACCCGGGCGCCACCGCGTTGATCGTCGCGCCGCGCTCGGCGAACCGCGGTGCCAGCGCGCGCACCATGCCGATCACGCCCGCCTTGGAGGCGGCGTAGTTGGTCTGCCCGCGGTTGCCCGCGATCCCGGACTGCGACGACACGCAGACCACCCGGCCCGCCTCGCGCAGCGGCGACCCGTCGGCCAGCAGCGCGTCGTTGATCGCCAGCTGGGCGCCCAGGTTCACCGCCAGCACCGCGTCCCACCGGTCGGCGGTCATGTTCGCCAGCAGCTTGTCCCGGGTGATCCCGGCGTTGTGCACCACCAGGTCGACGCCGTCGTGCCGCTCGGCGAGGTGCCCGAGCAGCCGGTCGGCGGCGTCGGCGGCGGTGATGTCGAGCTGCAACGCGGTGCCGCCGGTGCGGTTCGCCGTCTCCGCGAGCCGCTGCCCGGCGGCCGGCACGTCGACCGCGACGATCGTCGCGCCGTCCCGGGCCAGGGTGTCGGCGATGGCCGCACCGATCCCGCGGGCCGCCCCGGTGACGACGGCGACCCGGCCGGCGAGCGGCCGCTCCTCGCCGTGCGGGTCGTCCACCTCGGCCGGCTCGGGCAGCACGCCGATCGGCGCGGCGACGTGCACGACCTGGCCGTCGACGTAGGCCGAGCGCGCGGACAGGAAGAACCGCACCGACGAGTCGATCGCCACCGGCGCCGCGCCCTCCGCGACGACCAGCAGGTTCGCCGTCGCCCCGGCGCGCAGCTCCTTGGCGACCGAGCGGACCAGCCCGTCCAGCGCCTGGGCCACCGCGGCCGCCTCGGCGCCCCCGGTCGCGAACGCGTCGGCCGGCTCGGCACCGATCAGCAGCAGCCGGCCGGACGGGCGCAGCCTGCGCATCGCCGGGGTGAGGAGCTGCTGGGCCGCGGCGAGATCGGCCAGCGTCCGCGCCCCGGACAGGTCGACGACGATGCCGTGCAGCTTCTCCTCGCCCGCCTCGGCGAGCGCCGGCTGCCCGTTCTCCTCGACGAGCGCGGCGACCGCCTTCGCGAACCGCCCGTCGGCCGCGCCCGGGGACGCCACCAGGACCGGACCGGCCAGCAGCGGATCGCCCGGCCGGTGCCGGCGCAGCACCGGCACCGTCGGGAGCCCCAGCTGCTTGGCGATGCCGGTGTGCGACAGGGTCGCCAGGAAGTCGCTCATGCGGTGGCCTCCAGGATCGCGACGACGCCCTGGCCGCCGGCGGCGCAGATGGAGATCAGGCCGCGCTGGTCGCGGCCCTCGGCGTCGGCCCGCTCGCGCAGCAGCTTCGCCAGGGTCGCCACGATCCGCCCGCCGGTCGCGGCGAACGGGTGCCCGGCCGCGAGCGAGGAGCCGGCGACGTTGAGCCGGTCGTCGTCGATCGGGCCCAGCGGGGTGTCCCGGCCGAGCCGCTCCTTGCAGAACCGGGCGTCCTCCCAGGCCTTGCGCTGCACCAGCACCACCGAGGCGAACGCCTCGTGGATCTCGTACAGGTCGAAGTCCTGCAGGGACAGGCCGTTGCGCTCGAGCAGCCGGGGCACCGCGAACACCGGCGCGGTGAGCAGTCCGTCGCTCCCGTGCACGTAGTCGACGCCGGAGGTCTCCGCGTCCACCACGTGCGCGAGCACCGGCAGCCGGTGCTCGGCCGCCCACTCGTCCGAACCGAGCAGCACCAGCGCGGCGCCGTCGGTCAGCGGGGTCGAGTTGCCGGCCGTCATGGTGGCGTCCGGGCCCTTCCCGAAGACCGGCTTCAGCTTCGCGAGCTTCTCCGGCGACGAGTCGGCGCGCAGGTTGTCGTCCCGGGTCAGCTTCAGGTACGGGGTGAGGAGATCGTCGAAGAAGCCGCGCTCGTAGGCGGCCGCCAGGTTGCGGTGGCTGCGCACGGTGAGCTCGTCCTGCTCGGTGCGGCCGATGCCCCACTCCAGCGCGGTGCGGGCGGCGTGCTCACCCATCGACAGGCCGGTCCGCGGCTCGGAGTTCTGCGGGATCTCCGGCACGATCTGGCCCGGCCGCAGCTGCCCGACCAGCTTCAGCCGCTCCAGCGGCGTGCGCGCCGCGTTCAGCTTGACCAGGACCCGGCGCAGGTCGTCGTTCAGCGCGATCGGCGCGTCCGACGCGGTGTCCACGCCGCCGGCCACCCCGGACTCGATCTGCCCGAGGGCGATCTTGTTGGCGACCGCGATGGTCGCCTCCAGGCCGGTGCCGCAGGCCTGCTGCACGTCGTAGGCGGCGGTCGCCGGGCTCAGCCGGGAGCCCAGGACGGCCTCCCGGGTCAGGTTGAAGTCACGCGAGTGCTTGAGCACCGCCCCCGCGACGACCTCGCCGAGCCGTTCGCCGGCCAGCCCGAACCGGGCCACCAGGCCGTCCAGGGTGGTGGTGAGCATGTCGAGATTGGACGCGCCGGCGTACGCGCGGTTGGCCCGGGCGAACGGGATCCGGTTGCCGCCGATGACGGCGGCCCGCCGGGTGCTGGCTGGCATGGGGTCGTCCCTCCTGGGGTAGGACCGTGGGCAGGAGCTGGTGGTCGTGATTACCACCGGGTAGCCGATACTCAAGGTACACGGTACTGTTGGTTTCGTGAAGGTGGGACGGGACAGGCGGGACAGCCGGTGGGACGCGCACCGCGAGCAGCGGCGCGTCCAGCTCGTCGCCGCCGCCATCGGCGCCATCCGCCACCAGGGCGCCGGCCTCGGGATGGACGAGATCGCCGCCGCGGCCGGCACCAGCAAGACCGTCATCTACCGGCACTTCGGCGACCGCAGCGGCCTCTACACCGCGATCTGCGAGTCGGTCGCCGACGTGCTGCTCACCGAGGTGCGGCGGGCCACCGCCGACGCGCTGACCGCACCGGCGGGCGGCCCGCGGGCCGCCGTCGCCGCGGGCATCGACGCCTACCTGCGGCTGATCGAGATCGACCCGGAGCTCTACCGCTTCGTGGTGCACCGCCCGCTGCTCTCCCAGGGCCCGGCGACCGGCCGCCGCCCCGCCCGGGAGGACGGCACCACCGACCCGGTCAACGACCTGGTCACCGTGATCGGCGACGAGATCGCCGCCGTGATCGGCGCCCGCGTCACCGGCGGCGACGGGCCGTCCGCCGCCCGGATCTGGGGGCACGCGATCGTCGGCCTGGTCCGCGGGGCCGCCGACGACTGGCTGGCCCGCCCGGACGGCACCACCCGCGACCGGCTCACCGCACACCTCACCGACCTCGCCTGGTCCGGACTCTCCGGCCTGGCACCGCACGTGCAGGAGGTTCAGCCATGACCCCCACAACTCCGGCGACCCCGACCGGCACCCTTCCCGCACCGGACCGGATCCCGGCCGACGCCCTGCGCGACGTCGTCGACGGCCGGTGGATCGACGTCCGGCGGGAGACCCGCGAGCAGCTGGCCGCCGCCGGCGTGCTGGCCGATCCGGACGCCTCGTCCGAGGAGTACCGCGCCCGGATCACCGAGGCGCTCAAGATCCTGACCGCGTCCGGGCGGCCGCACAGCGGGTTCGCCCGGTCGGTCGGCGGGCGCGGCGACGTCGGCGGCGTCGTGACCGCGTTCGCGATGCTCGCCTACGGCGACCTGTCGCTGCTGGTGAAGGCCGGCGTCCAGTGGGGGCTGTTCGGCGGCGCGGTGCAGGTGCTCGGCACCGCCGGGCACCACGAGCGGTACCTGCGCCGGATCATCGACGGCGAGCTGCTCGGCTGCTTCGCGATGACCGAGACCGGGCACGGCTCGGACGTGCAGCACCTGCACACCACCGCGACCTACGACCGGGCGTCCGGCGAGTTCGTGGTGCACACGCCCTACCCGCAGGCGCGCAAGGAGTACATCGGCAACGCCGCCCGGGACGGCCGGATGGCCGTGGTGTTCGCCCAGCTCGTCACCGACGCCGGCACGCACGGCGTGCACGCCTTCCTGGTCCCGATCCGGGACTCCGACGGCCATCCCGCGCCCGGCGTCACGATCGGCGACGACGGCCGCAAGGCCGGCCTGAACGGCGTCGACAACGGGCGGCTGAGCTTCGACCGGGTCCGCATCCCGCGGGAGAACCTGCTCAACCGGTTCGCCGACGTCGCCGAGGACGGCAGCTACTCCTCGCCGATCGAGAACGAGACGGCGCGGTTCTTCACCATGCTCGGCACCCTGGTCCGCGGCCGGATCTCGGTGGCCGGCGGCGCGGGCGGAGCCACCCAGAAGGCGCTCGCGCTCGCCGTCCGGTTCGGCGAGCGCCGCCGCCAGTTCTCGAACCCGTCGACCGGCGAGGAGATCGCCGTCCTCGACTACCTGGCCCACCAGCGCAAGCTGCTCCCCGCGCTGGCGACCACCTTCGCGCTGCACTTCACCCAGGAGGACCTGGTGGCCCGGATGCACGACATCCAGGCGCCCGGATCCGGCCCGGTCGGCGCCCGCGAGCAGCGCACCCTGGAGCAGTCCGCGGCCGGGATCAAGGCGATCGCGACCTGGCACGCCACGCAGACCATCCAGACCTGCCGGGAGGCCTGCGGCGGCGCCGGCTACCTGGAGGAGAACCTGCTGCCGGCGCTGAAGGCGGACACCGACGTGTTCACCACCTTCGAGGGCGACAACACGGTGCTGCTGCAGCTGCTCGCCAAGGAGCTGCTGTCGGACTACGGCCGGACGATCCGCAAGGGCAATCCGCTGCAGATCGCCCCGCTGCTCGGGCGCCAGCTCGCCGGGGTGCTCGCCGAGCGGACCGGCCTGGCCTCGGCGGCCCGGCGGCTGCCGCTGCGCGGCCTGGACCTGACCGACCGGGAGCGCCGCCGCACGCTGCTGCGGGTGCGCCGGGACGACACCCTGGCCGCCGCGATCCGGAACCTGGCACCGGCGATGCGCCGCGGGAACGACGAGTTCACCGTCTTCAACGCCAACCAGGACCTGCTGCTGACCGCGGCCCGTGCGCACGTCGACACGCTCGTCGAGGGATCGTTCGCCGAGGCGCTGGACCGGATCGACGACGCCGGGGTGCGGGCGCTGCTGGAGCGCGTCTACGACCTGCACGTGCTCGGCGTGATCGACCGCGAGCGGGCCTGGTACCTGGAGACCGGCCGGCTGACCGCGGCCGAGTCCCGCTCGCTCCGCCCGCTGGTCAACGACCTGTGCCGGGAGCTGCGGCCCTACGCCCGCACGCTGGTCGACGCGTTCGGCATCCCGGAGAACCTGCTGGCCTGCCCGATGCTCGACGACGAGGCGTGGGCCCCGGCGCCGGGCGCCCCGGCCGAGCCGGTCACCGGTTCGGTCGAGACCGGCTGATCCGCGCGGACACACGAACGGCCGGCCCCCTGGACCCGGGGGCCGGCCGTGCGCGTGTGGTGGGGCCGGATCAGGCGGCGAGGCCCAGCGCGTCGAGCACGCCACCGACGGTGGAGAGCAGGTCGGCGACGGTGGAGTCGACGTACTCGGCGATCGGGGTGATCTCGGCGGCGCTGGCCGAGCCGGCGAGGCCCAGCATCAGCAGCGGGGCGGCGAGCCCGGCGACGGTGATTCCGGCGATGCGGCGCTTGCTCATGGGAGTTCCTTTCGGGGAGCGGACTGTCGCGGCCATCGTGGGTCGCCCGAAGCGGATCTTCCAGACATCCGACGGAGATGTAACCGCGCGCTTACACCCATTCGGCAGTGGCAACGTGACTGACATACGGACCCCGTCTCGCCGCCGTACGGCCCCTAAGGGACAGGGCCGGGCGCTCCGTGTGAGCCGACCCACCTTCCTCCGACGGGAGCCCGCGGCCGGGCGCGCTTAGGCTCGACGTGAAGGTCGTTGTCGTTCGACGCTGAAGTCTGTGCAGGTGAGGAACACGTGTCCGTCTCCCCCATCCATCCTCCGGTCGACACCGAGGAGTCCGAGCTCCGGGTCACCGAGCGGAAGACGAGCGCGGCCGGGGCGAAGGCCGTGGCCGTCTCCATGCAGCGGTCGCTGGCCGAGCAGGGTGTGGTCAAGACGGCGCGCAACCTGCTCACCCTGAACCAGGTCGACGGCTTCGACTGCATGAGCTGCGCCTGGCCGGACCCGGAGCCCGGGGAGCGGCACACCGCCGAGTTCTGCGAGAACGGCGCCAAGGCCGTCGCCTGGGAGGGCGACCGCCGCCAGGTCGGGCCGGAGTTCTTCGCCCGGCACCCGATCGCCGACCTGCGCACCCGCAGCGCGCACTGGCTGGAGAGCCAGGGCCGGCTGGTGCACCCGATGGTCCGCCGCGACGGCGGCACGCACTACGAGCCGATCAGCTGGGAGAGCGCGTTCGAGCTGATCGGCGAGCACCTGCGGGCGCTCGACTCGCCGGACGAGGCGATCTTCTACACCTCCGGCCGGGCGTCCAACGAGGCCGCGTTCAGCTACCAGCTCTTCGCCCGCGCGTTCGGCACCAACAACCTGCCGGACTGCTCGAACATGTGCCACGAGTCGACCGGCGTCGGGCTGGCCCAGTCGATCGGCATCGGGAAGGGCTCGGTGTCGCTGCGCGACCTGCACGAGGCCGAGCTGATCGTCATCTCCGGGCAGAACCCGGGCACCAACCACCCGCGGATGCTGTCCGCGCTGGAGATCGCCAAGAAGAACGGCGCCCGGATCCTGGCGATCAACCCGCTGCCCGAGGCCGGGCTGTTCAAGTTCGACAACCCGCAGCACGTGCGCGGCATGACCGGGATCGGCACCCGGCTGGCCGACGAGTTCCTGCAGATCCGCTCGGGCGGCGATCTCGCGCTCTGGCAGGCGTTCGGGCACCTGCTGCTCGCCGCCGAGGAGCGCGACCCGGGCAGCGTGCTGGACCGCGACTTCGTCGAGCGGCACACCAACGGCTTCGAGGACTACGCGGCGCACGTCAAGGACCTGGACCGGGACGCCGTCGTCGCCGCCACCGGGCTCGACTGGCAGCAGATCGAGACGGCCGCCGCGATGCTGGTCTCCTCGAAGCGCACCGTGAACTGCTGGGCGATGGGCATCACCCAGCACCGCAACGCGGTCGCCACCATCCGCGAGATGGTCAACGTGTCCCTGCTGCAGGGCATGATCGGCAAGCCGGGCGCCGGCCTGTGCCCGGTCCGCGGCCACTCGAACGTGCAGGGCGACCGGACGATGGGCGTCTGGGAGCAGATGCCCGACGCGTTCCTCGACGCCGTCCGCGACGAGTTCGGCTTCGACCCGCCGCGCGAGCACGGCCACGACTCGATCGCCGCCGTGAAGGCGATGGCCGCCGGACACGGCAAGGTCTTCGTCGGCCTCGGCGGCAACTTCTCGCAGGCCATGTCGGACACCGGCGTCACCGAGCCCGCGCTCGAGCAGTGCGCGCTGACCGTGCAGATCTCCACCAAGCTCAACCGGTCGCACGTCGTCGCGGGCACCGACGCGCTGATCCTGCCCGCGCTCGGCCGGACCGAGAAGGACCTCACCGGCGGCCGCGCCCAGCAGGTGACCGTCGAGGACTCGATGTCGGCGGTGCACGCCTCGCACGGCCGCTCGCAGCCGGCCGGGGAGCTGCTGCGCTCCGAGGTCGACATCGTCTGCAACATCGCCCGCGCCACCCTCGGCGACGACCACGTCGTGCCGTGGGCCGAGTTCACCGCCGACTACGACCGCATCCGGGACCGGATCGGCCGGGTCGTGCCGGGCTGCGAGGCCTACACCGAGAAGGTGGCCCGCTCCGGCGGCTTCACCCTCCCGCACCCGCCGCGGGACTTCCGGCAGTTCCCGACGGCGTCCGGGAAGGCCGAGTTCGCGGTCAGCCCGCTGAGCGTCACCACCCTGCCCGAGGGCCGGCTGGTGCTGCAGAGCCTGCGCAGCCACGACCAGTTCAACACCACCATCTACGGCCTGGACGACCGCTACCGCGGCATCCACTCCGGCCGCCGGGTGGTCTTCATCTCGCCCGCCGACCTGCGCGAGCTCGGCTTCGCCGACGGCGACCGGGTGAACCTGGTGAGCGAGTGGACCGACGGCACGGTGCGCCGCGCCGACGACTTCCGGCTGGTGTCGTACTCGACGCCGAAGGGCTGCATCGCCGCCTACTACCCGGAGACCAACCCGCTGGTCGCGCTGGACTCCTACGCCGACGAGTCGCGCTGCCCGACGTCGAAGTGGATCGAGGTCCGGCTGGAGCCCGCGATCCCGGCCCGCGCCGTGTGAGCGCGGTCACCCGGCCGGGTGGCCGGGGCCGGAATCCCGGTCACCGCCGGTGTGGTTGGACGTTCCGGGGACACACGTCCGTGCCCCCGCTGAGGGGGACCGGGTGACATCCACGACCACCGCGGCACCGAGCAGGCTGCGGATCGCGCTGATCCTCGGCGCGCTGATCGCGCTCGGGCCGCTCACCATCGACACCTACCTGCCCGCGCTGCCGCAGGTCGGCGAGGACCTGGGCGCGTCCGGCACGACGGTGCAGCTGACCCTGACCGGCACGCTGGCCGGGCTCGCGCTGGGCCAGCTGCTGATCGGCCCGCTGTCCGACGCCTACGGCCGCCGGCTGCCGCTGCTGGCCGGCACCGGGCTGCACGTGCTGGCGTCGGCGCTGGTCGCGGTGGCGCCCTCGATCGAGGTGCTCGCCGCGCTCCGCGTGCTGCAGGGGATCGGCGCGGCGGCCGGTGCGGTCGTCGGGCTGGCGGTGGTGCGGGACCTGTTCAGCGGCCGGGCCGCCGCGACCATGCTGTCCCGGCTGATCCTGGTGATGGGTGCCGCGCCGGTGCTCGCGCCGACCCTCGGCGGGCTGCTGCTCACCTGGACGTCCTGGCGCGGGGTGTTCCTGTTCCTCGCCCTGTACGGCCTGGTGATGCTGGCCGTGGTCACCGCCGGGCTGCCCGAGACGCTGCCGCCGGAGCGTCGCCGCTCCGCCCGGTTCGGCCCGACCGTGCGCACCTACGGGATGCTGCTGCGCGATCGCGCCTTCGTCGGTCTGGTGCTGGTCGCCGGGCTCGCGATGGGCGCACTGTTCAGCTACGTCTCCGGCGCCGCGTACGTCTTCCAGGAGCAGTTCGGGGTGGACCAGCAGACCTTCGGGCTGCTGTTCGGCGCGGGCGCGATCTGGCTGGTCGTCGGCACCCAGCTCAATCCGGTCCTGCTCCGCTACGTCGAGCCGCGCCGGGTGATGACCGCCGCGGTCGCCGCGGGCGTGCTGGCCGGGCTGGCGCTGGCGGTGCTCACCACGACCGGCACCGGCGGCCTGCCCGCCGTGCTCGCCGGGGTCTGGGCCCTGCTGCTGACCTGCGGTTTCATCCTGCCGAACGCGCCGGCCCTGGCGCTGGCCCGGCACGGCAGGACGGCGGGCACCGCGGCCGCGCTGCTCGGCTCGCTGCAGTTCGGCATCGGCGCCGCGACCTCGCCGGTGGTCGGCCTGCTCGGCAACGACGCCGCCGCGATGGGCCTGTCGATGTTCGGCGCGATCGCGCTCTCCGGGCTGGCGCTGGTCCTGGTCGTGCGGCCGTGGACGCTGCCCGACCTGGAGGAGGACGCCTGACCTCTTGTCCTGAAGTGAACTTCAGGTCATAGCGTCCGGCGGCATGGACGCGAGCATCTACACCGCCATGCGCAACGCGGGCACCGAGCCGGTGCACCGCACCCGGCCGGCCGGCGAGACCGGGCGCCGGATCCTGCGGCTCGCCCGCCCGCACCGCAGGCGGATGGCGTGGTTCCTGGTCACCAGCACCCTCGGCGCGGTCCTCACCGTCGTCACGCCGGTGCTGGCCGGGCGGGCCACCGACGCCATCACCACCGGCGCCCCGCTCGCCGTGCTCGGCGTCGTCGCCGGGCTGATCGCCGCCGCCGCGGTCGCCGAGGCCGCGCTCGGCCTGGTCACCCGGTGGCTCTCGGCGAACCTCGGCGAGGGGCTGATCCACCAGCTCCGCACCACCGTGTTCGACCACGTGCAGCGGCTGCCGGTCGCGTTCTTCACCCGGACCCGGACCGGCGCGCTGGTCTCCCGGCTCAACTCCGACGTGCTCGGCGCCCAGCGGGCGTTCTCCGACACCCTCGCCGGGGTGGTGTCGAACCTGGTGACGCTGCTGCTCACGCTCGGCGTGATGCTCGCGATCTCCTGGCAGGTGACGCTGCTCGCGGCACTGCTGCTGCCGGCGTTCCTGGTCCCGGCCCGGCTGATGGGACGGCGGCTGGCCGCCCTGGAGCGGGCCGCCGCCGACCACAACGCGGCGATGAGCACCCGGATGACCGAGCGCTTCTCCGCGCCCGGCGCCACCCTGATCAAGCTGTTCGGGCGGCCGGAGCAGGAGTCCGCCGAGTTCGCCGACCGGGCCGGGCGGGTGCGCGCGATCGGGGTGCGCTCGGCGATGCTGCAGTGGGTGTTCGTGACCGCGCTGATCCTGGCGTCGTCGCTGGCGGTGGCGCTGGTCTACGGCGTCGGCGGCGGGTTCGCACTGTCCGGCGCGCTGTCCGCCGGTGACGTCGTGTCCCTGGCGATGCTGCTGACCCGGCTCTACCAGCCGCTGACCGCGCTCGCCGGGGCCCGGATGGAGATCATGACGGTGCTGGTGAGCTTCGAGCGGGTCTTCGAGGTGCTCGACCTGGAGCCCTCGATCCGGGACCGGCCGGGCGCCCGGGAGGTGCCCGACGGCCCGCTCGACGTCGAGTTCGACCGGGTGTCGTTCGCCTACCCGACCGCCGACCAGGTCTCGCTGGCCTCCCTGGAGGAGGTCGCGACGCTGGACACCCGCGGCGGCGAGCAGGTGCTGCAGGACGTGTCCTTCACCGCGCCGGCCGGGCGGATGGTGGCGCTCGTCGGGTCGTCCGGCGCCGGCAAGTCGACCGTCGCGCAGCTGGTCGCCCGGCTCTACGACGCGTCGGCGGGCACCGTCCGGATCGGCGGCGTCGACGTGCGGGACCTGACCGCCGCGTCGGTGCACCGGGCGGTCGGGTTCGTCACCCAGGACGGTCACCTGCTGCACGACACGGTCGCCGCCAACCTGCGGATCGGCGCGCCGGACGCGACCGGCGCGCAGCTGTGGGAGGCGCTGCGCCGGGCCCGGCTCGACGAGCTGGTCGCGTCCCTGCCGGACGGCCTGGACACCGTCGTCGGTGAGCGCGGCTACCGGCTCTCCGGCGGTGAGCGGCAGCGGCTGACGATCGCCAGGGTGCTGCTCGCGCGGCCGCGGATCGTGGTGCTCGACGAGGCCACCGCCAGCCTGGACACGACGTCCGAGGCGGCGGTGCAGGAGGCGCTCGCGGAGGCGCTGGAGGGGCGGACGGCGATCGTCATCGCGCACCGGCTGACCACGGTGCGCGACGCCGACGAGATCCTCGTCCTGGAGCACGGCCGGATCATCGAGCGGGGTGCGCACGCCTCGCTGCTGGAGCTGGGCGGCCGGTACCGGGCGCTGGCCGCTACCTGAAGTCCTCCGGCGAGACGTCGTCGATGAACTCGCGGAACTCGCGGAGCTGCTGCTCGGGGTGCTCGGCGGGTTCGGTGGGGATCCCGCCGGTGGCCGCGCGGGCCTGCGCGGCGATCCCGCTGGCGTCCTCCGAGTCGGGCGGCAGCACCTCCTCGATCGGCTGGCCGACCTCGTCGAGCACGTGCTCGGCCATCCCGATCGGCAGGCCCTCGCGGACCGCGATCGACAGCGCGTCGGACGGCTTGACCTGCAGCCGGACGTCGCCGTCGAACACCAGCTCGGCGGTGTAGACGCCGTCGGTGAGGTCGCTGATCTCGACCGACTCGCAGGTCCGGCCGAGCGCCTCGACGACCGGGAGCAGCACGTCCTGGGTGAGGGCGACGCTGGACTCGTCCCGCCGGCCGGCCGCGATCACCTCGGCCTGCGGCGGTCTCAGGAACACCGGGACGCAGCGGTCCCCGCCCGCCTCGCCGAGCAGCAGCACCGGCTGCCGCGAACGGGCGTGAACGATCAGTCGCAGGACGTGCATCGTCCGGGCCATCCAACCCTCCCGTGACAGGGGTCACGGCAGTATCCCACCCCGGGGGCCGGTCCGTGTCTCACAACGAGACGCTTCCCACCGGTTGGACAGCCATCCGGGGCAGTACCCGGTCGAGCGCACCGGGCACCCGGGTGGTCGCGGCGACCGCACGGGCGGTCTCGACGAAGTCCCGGACGAGATCGGAGCCGTCCGCGGTCCGCCAGGCGATCGCCACCTCCGAGGGCGGGACGTCGACGACCGGCACCGCGGTCAGCCCGGGCCGGGAGTAGTACCGCAGCGTCGACAGCTGGGTGAACGCGACGCCGCGGCCGGACGTGACGGCCTCGATGCACTCCTCGACCTGGGCGATCCGGGCGCCGACGCGCACGTCCTGGCCGCCCCGCGAGCCGGTCGCCAGCCAGTAGTCGCGCCACGCGTCCGGGCCCTTGCGCGCCACGAACGGCTCGTCGACCAGCCTGCCCACCGAGATCGGCCCGGCTCCCGCAAGCGGCGAGTCGACACCGACCGCCAGCACCCGCGGCTCCCGGAACAGCACCGCCACCGACAGCCAGTCCGGAACCGGGACACCGGTCCGCAGGAAAGCCACGTCGACCGATCCGTCGGCCAATCCCGCGAATGGATCGGAAAGATCGTGCGAACGCATCTCGGCGGCCCGGCCGGGAAAGCGCTCCGCATAACGGGCGAGAATGCGCGGCGTCAGTTCCGCGGCGGCGTTGGCCTGGAACCCGATCAGCACCGTGCGCCGGTCGGGGGCGCCCGCCTCCCGGGTGACCCGGCAGATCCGCTCGGCGTCCACGAGCAGGTCGCGCGCCTCGGCGAGCAGGACCTCACCGGCCCGGGTGAGGCTCACCCGCCGGCTGGTCCGCTCGAAGAGCGCGACCCCCATCCCCTGTTCGAGCTTCCGGATCTGCACGCTGAGGGACGGCTGGGCGATATGCAGGCGGGCCGCGGCCCGGCCGAAATGGAGCTCTTCGGCGACCGCGAGAAAATACCGAAGTGTCCGGATCTCGAACGGTATGCTCACGGCGCCGACAGTAGCCGAGATCAGCACCGCGAACGATAGTTGCGAACTATCGGTCGATAGCGCACCGATCTTGGACGCGGCGCCCCGCGGGCGATCTGATGACGCGGTCACCAGCGCTCGACGAGGAGGACACGTGACGACCTACCGTGGGATGCCCCCGCAGATCTGGGCACCGCCGGCCCCGCAGCTGATCCGGAACGCGCGGATGCTGATCGTCGGTTACGAGGCCCGGCGGGAGGCGCTGGAGGCCGTGCTGCCGCCGGGACTGACGCCGCACCCGAGCAACCTGGTCCAGATGAACATGTACGAGGTCGCGGCCGAGCAGACCAGCGGGTTCGGAGCATTCTCGCTCACCTACCTGACCGTCGAGATCGCCGATCACGACAGCCTTGCCGCCGACGGGACCCTGCCGATCCCCGGCCGGTTCTTCGCCTACTACTGGAACTCCTCGCCGCGGGTGATCTCCTACGCACGCGAGTCGGCCGGGATCCCGGCGCTGCACGGGGTGCGGCGCGGCGTCGTCGAGGGCGGGACGCTCACCTCGACCCTCGCCGTCGACGACCGGGACGTCATCACCGCCAGGGCGTCGGTCACCGACGAGCCCGCCGGGACGCTCGGCGGGCACCTGAACTACTACGCGCACCGCCAGATCCCGGTCCCCGAGGGCGGGCGGGCCGCGATCAGCGAGCTCATCGAGCTGCCGCTGCCGTTCGTGGTGGAGCTGTACGCCGCGACCGTCGACGACATCACGTTCTCGTTCCCGGACGGGCACCCGGCGGCCGAGCTCGCACCGGTGGCCCCGCTGCGGGCGCCGTCGGTGCTCTACGGCGACGTCACCTTCACCTACTCGGCGGGCCGCCGGATCCTCGACCTCCTGACCGGCACACCCGCCTGATCCTCCGCACCACGACCCGGGAGACACCCATGAGCAGCACCGCAACCGTCGACGTCAGCCACCTCGGCACCTCCACGATCGGCCACCGCTTCGGCAGGCCGTACGACCCGGCACTCCCCACGCTCGTCCTGGTCAACTCGTTCACGACCACGGTCGACCTGTACCGCCCGCAGTTCGACGACCCGGCCCTCGCCGGGACCGTCAACCTGCTCGCCGTCGAGCCGTACGGGCACGGCGCGACGCGGGCCGGCCACCGGCACTTCACCTACTGGGACAGCGCCGTCGCGAACCTCCAGGTGCTGGACGCGCTCGGCATCCCGGACGCGTTCGTGCTGGGCACCTCGCAGGGCGGCTGGATCGCCGCCCGGATGGCGCTGCTCGCGCCGGACCGGATCCGCGGGATCGTCCCGCTCGGCACCTCGATGGACTTCGAGAGCCCGCGCAGCCGCGAGCTCGGCTGCTGGGACGGGATCGAGTTCTGCACGCCGTCGGTGGACGCGCTCGCCGAGCCGGTCGGCGACGACTGGGTGGTGCCGGGCGAGTTCGTCGACGCCGTGCTCGCGGCCGGGCTGGGCGACACCGTGTCGGACGCCGACCGCGAGTTCTGGCACGCCACCTACCGGGCCACCTACACCGGCGACGAGGGCAGGCACCGGCTGCGGGTCAGCACGGTGAACCTGCGCGACCGGGACGGTCTGCACGGCAGGCTGGACGACGTCCGGTGCCCGGTGCTGTGGATCCACGGGACCGCCGACACCGTCTACTCGGTGGCCAACGCCGAGGACGGGATCGCGCGCTTCGTCAACTCCCCCGGCGCCGAGCTGCGGATCGTCGAGGGCGGCCAGCACTTCCTGAGCGCGTCGAACCCGGCGGAGGTGAACGCGGCCGTCGTCGGCTTCGTGAAGCAGTGGTCGTAGCGGCCCGCTCAGCCGCGGGCGAGCCAGGGCATCGTGGTCGCGGCGATGGTCAGGAACTGCACGTTCGCCGACAGCGGTAGCCCGGCCATGTGGACGACGGCGTCGGCGACGTGCCGCACGTCGAAGGTCTGCTCCGGCCGGACCGTGCCGTCGGCCTGCTTCGCGCCGCTCGCGATGCCCGCGGTCATGTCGGTCGCCGCGTTGCCGATGTCGATCTGCCCGCAGGCGATGCCGAACTCGCGGCCGTCCAGCGACAGCGACTTCGTCAGCCCGGTGATCGCGTGCTTGGTGGCGGTGTAGGCGGCGCTGCCGGGGCGCGGCGCGTGCGCCGAGATCGAGCCGTTGTTGATGATCCGGCCGCCCTGCGGGCGCTGGGCGCGCATCGCGCGGAACGCGGCCCGCGCGCACAGGAAGGAACCGGTGAGGTTGGTCGCGACGGTGGCGTCCCAGTCCTCGACGGCGATCTCGTCGACGGTGCCGCCGGGGCCGAACGTGCCGGCGTTGTTGAACAGCAGGTCGACCCGGCCCCAGCGGTCGTCGACGGCCGCGAACAGCGCGGCGACCGATCCGGGATCGGTCACGTCGACGGCGACGGTGAGCGCCCCGGCGTGACCGGCGGCGACGGCGTCGAGCCGCTCGGTCCGCCGGCCGGCGAGCGCGACCCGCCAGCCGGCGTCGAGCAGCCCCCGCGTCACCGCCTCCCCGATGCCCGATCCGGCCCCGGTCACCACCGCCACCCCGCTCATGCCCCCACCCTGGCACGCGTACCGGCGTGATCCGGGCCACACGGTGTCACGCCGCGGGCGCCCGCCGGTGTCCCCATCCCGACCGACGACGACGGAAGGGGACGGTCATGGGACGTGCGGTGGTGGTGGTCGGGGCCGGGTACGCCGGGATCGCGGCGGCGAACCGGATCGCGGCGGGCTCGGACGCGCAGGTGACGGTGGTCGGCCCGCGGGAGGTGTTCGTCGAGCGGATCCGGCTGCACCGGCTCGCGGCGGGCAGCGGGGAGGCGACGGTGCCGCTGCGGACGGTGCTGCACCCGCGGGTGCAGCACCGGTCCGGGCTGGCCACGCTGATCGGGGCCGGCCCCGGGAACGACAGCCCTGGGAACGACAGCCCTGGGAACGACACGGTGCTGCTCGACGACGGCTCGACGGTGCGGTTCGATCGGCTGGTGTACGCGGTCGGCAGCGGCGATCCCGATCCTGATCCCGGCGCGGACGGGTACCGGGTCGACTCGCTGGAGGACGCCCGCCGGCTGCACGCCGCGGTCGCCGCGCTGCCGGCCGGGGGCACGGTCGCCGTCGTCGGGGGCGGGCTGACCGGGGTGGAGACGGCGACCGAGCTGGCCGCCGCGCGGCCCGACCTGGCGGTCCGGCTGGTGACCGACGCCGAGGTCGCGGGCGGGCTCCCGGCCCGCAGCCGGGACCGGGTCCGGGCCCGGCTGCGCGCGCTCGGCGTCGGGCTGCGCGAGCACACCCGGGTCACCGGCACCGCGGATCCGGGCGCCGACGTGGTCGTGTGGGCGACCCCGCCCGCGGTCCCCGATCTCGCCCGGCGCAGCGGCCTGCCGACCGACGACGCCGGGCGGCTGCGGGTGGACGCGACGCTGACCGCCCTCGGCGATCCGCGGATCGTCGGCGCCGGGGACGCGATCAGCGCCCCGCCGGAGGTCGGTTTCGTGCGGGCCAGCTGCCAGGCCGCCATCCCGCTCGGGAACGCGGCCGCCCGCACCGTGCTGGCCGGGCTCGCCGGCCGGGCCGCACCGGCGGCGTCGGTCGTCTACGGCGCGCAGTGCCTGGCGCTCGGGCCCGGCGCGGGACTGGTGCAGCTCGTCGACACCCACGACGTGCCCCGGCGGATCGCGATCGGCGGCCGGGCCGGCGCGGCGATCAAGGAGCAGGTGGTCCGCCACACGCTGCGCGCGATCCGGAGCCGGGCGGCATGACCGGCCCGGACCCGCTCGCCGAGTTCGGCGCGCACCGCGGGCTGCTGTTCCGGCTGGCCTACGACATCCTCGGCAGCGTCGCCGACGTCGAGGACGTGCTGCAGGACAGCTGGCTGCGCTGGACCGAGGTGGACCACGCGCGGGTGCTCGATCCGCGCGCCTACCTGGCCCGGCTGGTCACCCGGCAGGCGCTGAACCGGCTGCGCAGCACCGCCAGGGCCCGGGAGACCTATCCCGGGACCTGGCTGCCCGAGCCGCTGCCCACCGGCGAGGACGCCTCGGACCGGGCGCTGCGGACCGACGACGTCACGGTGGCGATGCTGCTGGTGCTGGAGAGCCTCTCGCCGGAGGAGCGGGCGGTGTTCGTGCTGCGGGAGGCGTTCGGGATCGACTACGACGAGATCGGCGCGACCCTGGACCGGCCGGCGGCCACCGTGCGGCAGATCGCGCACCGGGCGCGCGAGCACGTGCACGCCCGGCGGCCGCGGTTCACGGTGCCCGCGGACCGGGCCCGGCAGGTCGCCGAGGCGTTCGTCGGTGCCGCGCTGGGTGGGGACGTCGCGGCGGTGACGGCGCTGCTCGCGCCGGACGCCGTGCAGATGTCCGACGGCGGCGGGCGGGCCTCGGCGGCGCTGCGGCCGATCGTCGGGCGGGATCGGGTGGCCCGGTTCCTGGTCGGGATCACCCGGTGGCCGATCCCCGGGCCCGGACCCGAGTTCGGCGTGTTCAACGGGATGCCCGGGGTGCTGGTGCGCGACGGCGACACCGTGGACACGGTCATGCTGTTCGAGGTGTCCGAGGTGGACGGCGCCGACCTGGTCACCGCCGTCTACGCCGTCCGCAACCCGGACAAGCTGGCCCATCTCTGACCGGCCCGATCGGGCAGCATCGGGCTCTCTCGGATCCGGGCTAGAGAACCGCAGACGACGGCATCGAAGCGCCTCGATGCCGTCGTCTACCCGTTTCTCGGACTCACCCGAGAAACGGCCATAACTCGGCATCGACGCTCCGATCGGAGCCTCTACCGCTTTCTAGCTCATGGCCGAGACACGTGGATACTTCGCCATCGAGCATGCTCGATGGCGGCGCATACCGCTCTCTACCGTTGTCACGATACTGCTCGATAGCGGGCGATCGAGCAGTATCGGCGACCGCACCCCGGCCGCGTCGTCGCAGCGTAACACCCCTGCGTCGAACGTGTGTGCGACACCCCGCGGAGCCGGACGAACGGTCAGATCGCGTCGGCGAACGCACCGAGCCCGGCCGGTCCCCGGGCCGCCGCCCGCCGCCGCACCCGCCCGGCGGGCTCGCCGACCACCCGGACGAAGGCCCGCGCGAACGCCGCCTCCGAGCGGTAGCCGAACCGCCGGGCGGCCTCGGCCACCGTGACATCTCCCCCCGACAGGACGTCGACGGCCGCGTGCATCCGCCAGCGGGTCACGTAGGCCATCGCCGGCTCGCCGACCAGCTCGGTGAACCGGGCGGCGAACGCCGACCGGGACATCGTCGCCGTCGCGGCCAGCGACGCGACCGTCCAGTCCCGGTCCGGCTCCCGGTGCACCGCGGCGAGCGCGCGGCCGATCCGGTCGTCGGCGAGCGCGCCGAGCCATCCGGTGCGGGCCGCCGCGTCGCGTTCCAGCCAGCCGCGGACGGCCTGGATGACGAGCACGTCGGCCAGCCGGGTGATCACCGCGGCGGCGCCGGGGCCGCCCTCCTCCACCTCGGCGGCGATCAGCCGCAGGGTGTCCTGCACCCGGTCGCCGACCGGCGACGGCTCGACCCGGATCAGGCCGGGCAGCCGGTCGACGAGATCGCCGGCCGCGGGATGGCCGAACCGGACGGCCCCGCACACCATCCGGGTCACCGGGCCGTCGCCGCCGTGCCGGAGCAGCGCGTAGCGGCCGTCCAGCATCGGATGCGGGATCGACCGGATGTCCGGCGCGAACACCTCCGGGGCGCTGCGCAGCACGTGCCCGGCGCCCTGCGGGACGAGCGCGAGCTCGCCGGGGCGCAGCAGCACGTCGTCGTGCCCGCCGACCGTCAGCCGGCAGCCCCCGGAGGTGACGACGTGGAACCACAGGCAGCCGGGTGTCGCGGGCAGCGTCATCCCCCACGGCTCGCCGAGCTCGGAGCGGCAGTAGAAGACGCCGTCCATCCGCAGCACGTGCAGCGCCTCACCGACCGGGTCGGCGGCCGGGAACGGCGGCGCGGTCTGCATGAGGCACAGCATGACAGCCCGTCCACAGCCGATCCCCAGCTGTGGACGAACAAGCAGGAACTGTGGACGAACGGCGATCGTGCGTCCGGTACCCGGCGGAGATGCTGGATCCACATCGACGAGAGGGGACCATCGTGATCACCGTTCTGGGGGCGACCGGGAACGTCGGCTCGCAGGTCGTCCGCGAGCTGCGGGCGGCCGGCGTCGCGGTGCGGGCGGTCGGGCGCGACGCGGACCGGCTGGCCGCCGCGGCCGCGGCCGGCGCCGAGCCGTGCACCGGCGACATCACCGACACCGGCTTCCTGCTCCGCGCGTTCGACGGCGCCGCGGCCGCCTTCACCCTGCAGCCGCTCGACCTGTCCGAACCGGACCACGCCGCGCACCAACGCCGGGTGGGCGAGGCGGTGGTCGCGGCACTGCGCGGCGCGCGGATCGGCCGGGTGGTCGCGCTCAGCTCGCTGGGCGCCGAGATCCCGGGCGGGCCGAACCTGTCCGGCACCGGCTTCCTCGGCGGCCTGTACGAGCAGGAGCAGCGGCTGGCGACGCTGGACGCCCGGGTCACCCGGATCCGGCCGGGCCTGTTCCTGGAGTCGTTCCGGCCCGCGTTCGACACGATCCGGGCCCACGGCGGGCACGCCGACTCGATCGACCCGGACCGGGCACTGCCGATGGTCGCCACCCGCGACGTCGGCCGGGCCGCCGCGGCCGCGCTGCTCGACCCGGCCGGACCGGCCGTCGTCGAGGTGCCCGGGCCCGCCGACCGGACGGTGCCCGAGGTGGTCGCCGCGCTCGGCCCGGCGCTCGGCGTGCCGGGCGCCGGCTACGCCCGGCTCCCCGACGCGGAGCTGACCGCGGTGCTGCTGGACGCGGGCCTGCCGCCGGACGTCGCCCGGCTGCAGGTGGCGATGAACCGGGCGTTCAACGACGGGCGGGTGCGCGCACACGCACCGCGCGGCGACGCCGGGGGACTGCTGACGGTCGAGGCGTGGGTGGCGGAGGCGGTCGCATGAGCGCCGCGCTCGCCGCCGCCGGGTCCGGCCTGCTCGGCGGGGTCTACCTGGCGTTCTCGACGGCGGTACTGCCCGCCCTGCGCCGCCGGCCGGACGCCGAGGCGGCCGCCACCATGCGCGAGGTCAACCGGGTGATCCTGAACCCGGTGTTCGGGACGCTGTTCGCCGGGACCGCGCTCGCCTGCGGCGCGGCGCTGGTCACCGGGGCGCTGCACGGGGAGCCGCTGCGGATCGCCGGGGCGGTGGCCGGGCTGGCCGGCTTCGCCGTCACCGCGGCGGTGAACATCCCGCTCAACACCGCGCTGGACCGCGGCGGCCCGTGGTCGGCGTTCGACCGGCGATGGACGCGGGCGAACCACCTCCGGACGGCGACCTCGGCACTCGCCGTGGCGCTGCTGCTGCTCTGAGTCCACATCCACTCGAACGTGTGTGCGACATCTCGGGCACACCCCTGGCGGCGGGGCGGGGCCGGGATGCACCCTGGTCCGGCGCCCGCTCCCCCGGGCCGGACCCGACGCCCACCCACGGGGGAGCATGAACGCCCACGAACGACGCCGGTCCGCCGCGCTGCGCACCGACCGGGAGACCGTGCTCGCGGCCGCCGCCCGGCTGCGCCACGAGGCGGTCCAGGCGCACTACGCCGGCCTGGCCCGCCCGGAGTTCGCCTTCGGCCTGGCCTCGATCCTCGAACTGCTGGCACTGCGGGTCGCCGACCTGGATCCGGACGTCCGCGCGCACGTCGTGCGGGTCGCCCGGGAGATGACCGGGGACGGACTGGACCAGCCCTCGGTCCGGCGCACCCGTCGTCGGTGATGGTTGTCCACAGGCCGGTCCGGGTTGTCCACAGGTGTGCACACAGCTGGGGACAACTCGAACCGGCGTTCGATCAGCGGACGCCGGCCATGAGCACCTTCAGCCGCGGGACCGCCGCGATCACCACCAGCCCGACCACGATCGCGACGGCGCCGGTGATGCCGAAGTAGGCGATCTCGTTCTCCGCGCTGTAGAACTGCGCGAGCACCCCGGCGAGCACCGTGCCCATCGAGACGGACAGGAAGAACAGCGCCACCATCTGGGTCCGGAACGCTTGCGGCGCCAGCTTGGTGGACAGCGACTGGCCGACCGGCGAGGTGAACAGCTCGGCCACGCAGAAGACCAGCAGGATGCCGGCGACCGCGAGCAGCGGGGTGCCGTTCGGGCCGGTGCCGGCCAGCGGGACGAACAGCAGGAAGCCGATCCCGACCACGATCGTGCCGATCGCCATCTTCGTCGGCGACGACGGCTGGCGCGGCCCCAGTCGCGTCCAGACCGTCGCGAACACCCCGGCGAGCAGCACGACGAACAGCGGCTCGATCGCCTGCACCGATCCCGCGGGCAGCACGAACAGGCCGAACACCGAGCGGTCCAGCCGCTGATCGGCGTAGATCGTCAGGACCGTGAAGATCTGCTGGAAGATCGCCCAGAACACGGCGCTGGCGACCCACATCGGCAGGAACGCCAGCACCCGCCTGCGCTCGGTCCGGTCCACCTTCGGGCTGGTGAGCAGCAGCGTGAAGTAGCCGACGGCGGCGACCGCGACGATGCCGGTGACGATGTAGTCCAGCCGCCCGGCGGTGATCACCCCGGCGAGCGTCAGCGCCACCGGCACGACGACCGCGGCGGCGCCGATCAGGCCGGCCCGCACCCGTCCGGCGGGCGGGAGCGGATTGGGCACGATCCGCCCCTCGGGCGGCAGGTTCCGGCGGGCGACCGTGTACTGGACCAGGCCGAGCGCCATCCCGACGGCGGCGAGGCCGAAGCCCCAGTGGAACCCGGCGGCCGTCTGCAGGGCCGGGGTGAGCAGCTGGCCGGCCAGCGCCCCGATGTTGATGCCCAGGTAGAAGATCGAGAACCCGGCGTCGCGGCGGTCGTCGCCGGGGGCGTAGAGCATCGCGATGATGGTCGACGCGTTCGCCTTGATGCCGCCGCTGCCCAGCGCGACCAGGACGAGGCCGACGGCCAGGCCGGTCCCGCCGGGCAGCAGGGCCAGCGCGACGTGCCCGGCCATGACCGAGATCGCGCTGCCGAACAGCACCCGCTCCGGGCCGAACAGCCGGTCACCGGCCCAGGCGGCGAGGATCGTCGAGAGGTAGACGGTGCCGCCGTAGGCGCCCACCACACCCGCCGCGACGCCCTGGTCGTAGCCGAGGCCGCCGTCGGTGACGGAGTAGTACATGTACAGCAGCAGGATCGCCTGCATGCCGTAGAACGAGAAGCGCTCCCACATCTCGACGCCGAACAGCGTCCCGAGCTGGGCGGGATGACCGAGGAAGGTCTTCTCACGCGGTGGGGTCGTCGTGGGATCGGGCACCCGCCCGGTCTACACCCGTCGTTGCGCCGGGTAAAGATCGTCCACCCGGACCGGTCACAGGGTGGCGGGGCCCTCCTCCGGGACCATCCCGAGCTGGTCGGCGACGGCCGCCATCACGTCCTGCACGGCGATCGTGTCGGCCAGCGGCATCACCGGGCTCTCCTGCTCCCCGGCCGCGACCCGCAGGGTGACCTCGGCGATCTCGTGCGAGTAGCCGCCGCCGGTGGCGGGCAGCACGATCTCCTCGGGCTCGGCGCCGTGCCGGTGCAGCTCGATCCGGTCCGGATGGTGGAAGCGCGGCGGCACCTCGATCCAGCCCTCGGTGCCGATCACCCGGGCCGAGCCGGGCATCGCGCACCGCAGGCTCGCCTGCAGGGCGGCGCTGCGGCCGTCCGGCCAGCCCAGCAGGATCGACTCCTCCAGGTCGACGCCGGTCGGCGCGAGCGCGCCGGTCGCGGCGATCACCGAGGGATCACCCAGCACCATCTGCGCGAACGAGATCGGGTAGACGCCGAGATCGAACAGCGCGCCGCCGCCGAGCTCGGGGGCGAGGTAGCGGTCGCCCGCGTCGGACAGGTTCCGCACGCCGAGATCGGCCTGCACCGACCGGACCTCGCCGATCGCGCCCTCGGCGACCAGCTCGCGGAGCCGGACGATCGCCGGGAAGAACCGCGTCCACATGGCCTCCATCGCGAAGACGCCGGTGCGCCGGGACGCCGCGGCGATCTCCCGGGTGGCCACCGAGCTGACCGTGAACGACTTCTCGACCATGACCGCCTTGCCGGCCTCGATCGCGGCCAGCGCGACGGCGCGGTGCTGCGGGTGCGGGGTGGCGACGTAGAGGACGTCGATCTCCGGGTCGTCCAGGACCGCCCGGTACCCGGTGTGCGTGCGGGCGATGCCGTGCCGGTCCGCGAACGCCGCGGCGCGTTCCGCGGAACGCGACGCCACGGCCACCACCTCGGCGCCGGGCACGTGCGGGAAGTCCCGCACGACGGCGTCGGCGATCCGGCCCGGTCCGACGATTCCCCACCTGACGGTCATGCCCCGATCCTGCCGGATCGTCACCGATGACTTCCCGGCGCCGTCCCGGTCCTTCCTCTCGTAACGGCGCCGACGACGGCGCCCCGGAGCACAGGAGCCCGCGATGCCCAGCTCGATCTTCGTCAACCTGCCCGTCGCCGACCTCGCGGTCGCCACGACCTTCTACTCCTCGCTCGGCTTCACGCTGAACGAGCAGTTCTCCGACGAGCAGACCGCGTCCTTCGTGATCAGCGACGCGATCGTCGTCATGGTGATGGTGGAGAAGCGGTTCATCGAGTTCACCGAGCAGTCCGGCACCGCCGACCCGGGCGGCGCCCGCGAGGTGATCAACGCGCTGGGCGTGGAGAGCCGGGACGAGGTGGACCGGCTCGCCGAGGCGGGTCTGGCCGCCGGCGGCACCCAGGGCGGGAAGACCCAGGACCACGGCTTCATGTACGGCCGCAGCGTCGACGACCCGGACGGTCACCGCTGGGAGTTCGTGTGGATGGACGTCTCGGCGATGGAGGGCTGAGCCGGCCGCGGCCCGGGAGTGCTGCGCTCCCGGGCCGGGCGCAGCGCGCGATCAGGCGGAGCGCACCGGGCGGAGCTTGCGGACCAGGCCGTCGATGGCGAGCGCGTAGCCGTCCACCCCGAACCCGACGACGATCCCGGCCGCCACCGGCGACACGTAGGAGTGGTGCCGGAAGGCCTCCCGGCCGTGCACGTTCGAGATGTGCACCTCGACGGTGGGCAGCTCGGCGCCCTCGATCGCGTCGTGCAGCGCCACCGAGGTGTGGGTGTAGGCGGCCGCGTTCAGCACCAGGCCGAGCGCGTCGCCGCGCTTCACCGCGGCGCCGGCCTCCTGGATCCAGTCGACCAGGGTGCCCTCGTGGTTGGTCTGCCGGAAGTCGAGCTCCAGGCCGTGCCCGGCGGCGGTCGTCGCGCAGAGCGCCTCGACGTCGGCGAGCACGGTCGTGCCGTACACCTCCGGCTTGCGGACGCCGAGCAGATTGAGGTTCGGACCGTTGAACACGTACACGGTGGTCACCCCCGCGATCCTGCCACCTCACCCGGTCCAGCCCGGGCGGACCAGCCCGGACTCGTAGGCCAGCACCACCAGCTGCGCCCGGTCCCGCGCGCCGAGCTTGCTCATCGAGCGGCTGACGTGCGTCTTCGCGGTGGTCGGGCTCATGTGCAGGCGGGCGGCGATCTCGTCGTTGGACAGTCCGGCGGCGACCTCGACGAGCACCTCCCGCTCCCGGTCGGTCAGCGCGCCCAGGCGCGCGGCACCGGCCGGGCCGCCGCGGGAGCGGGCGGCGAACTCGGCGATCAGGGTGCGGGTGACGCCCGGCGCGAGCAGCGCCTCGCCGTCGTGCACGACCCGGATCGCCCGGATCAGGTCGGCCGGCTCGGCGTCCTTCACCAGGAAGCCGCTGGCGCCGCCGCGGATCGCGTCGAACACGTACGAGTCGTCGGTGAAGGTGGTCAGCACGATCACCCGCACCGCGCCCAGCGCGGGATCGGCGCTGATCTCGCGGGTCGCGGTGATGCCGTCGGTGCCGGGCATCCGGATGTCCATCAGCACCACGTCCGGCAGGTGCTCGCGGGTGGCGGCGATCGCCTGGGCGCCGTCGGCGGCCTCGGCGACGACCGCCAGGTCCGGCTGGGACCCGAGCAGCGCCCGGAACCCGGACCGGACGAGGGCCTGGTCGTCGGCCAGCAGCACCCGGATCACCGGTCCACCCTCCCCGCCGGGAGGGTGGCGAGCACCCGGAACCCGCCGGACGGCCCCGGGCCGGCCTCCAGGGTGCCGCCGACCGAGCGGGCCCGCTCCCGCATGCCGGTCAGTCCGGTGCCGTCGGCGACGCCCTCGGCCGGGCCGCGGCCGTCGTCGTCGATCCGCAGCTCCAGGGAGTCCGCCGAGTAGCTCAGGGTGACGACCGCGGTCGCCGCACCGGCGTGCCTGCGGGTGTTGGTCAGCGACTCCTGCACGATCCGGTACGCGGCGAGATCGGTGCCGGTCGGGAGCGGCCGCGGCTCGCCGGTGGTGTCCCGGCGCACCGGCAGCCCGGCGGCGCGGGCCTCGTCGAGCAGTGCGTCGAGCCGGTCCAGACCGGGGGTGGGCAACCGGGGCGCCGCCTCGTCGACCCCGCGCAGCACGCCGAGGGTGGAGCGCATCTCGCGCAGCAGGTCCCGGCTGGCCCGCTTGATCTCGGTGAGCGCGGTGCGGGCCTGCTCCGGGTCGTCGTCCATCAGGAACAGCGCCACCCCGGCCTGCACGTTGATCAGCGACACGTGGTGGCCGAGCACGTCGTGCAGCTCCTGGGCGATCCGCAGCCGCTCCTCCCCGATCCGGCGGTGGCGCTCCTGCTCGGCGGCGAGGCGGGCCTGTTCGATCCGCTCCCGGCGGACCCGCCACAGCAGCCCGGCGGCGAACAGCACGGCGATCCAGGCGAGCAGCGGCCCGGTCGCCGCCCACGGCACCGCACGGCCGGTCAGCAGCAGCCAGCCGAGCAGCGTCGCGGCTGCGGCACCGACCACCGCGAGCGCCCGGTGGTGGTGCCCGGCCGCCACCGCGGAGACCAGCGCGACCGCGAAGGCGAGCCCGGTCGGCCCGGCCGGCGGGTAGCCCAGCCCGAAGTAGACGACCACCGCGCCGGCGGCCACCGCGAGCGCCGCGACCCGGTTCGCCCGGCGGAACACCAGGGCGAGCGGCCCGGCCGCGAGCAGCGCGATCCCGATCCCGTCCAGCGTGCCGGCCGGAGCCGCGTCCCACGGCCGGTGCAGCGCGAACGCGGTGCCGCCCGCGGTGAGCAGCGCGACCACGGCCGGCAGGACGAGGGTCCGCAGCACCCCGCCCCACCAGCTCGGACGGGTCGGGGTGGGCACGGGCGTCACGGTAGACCGGGGGACCGACGATCTGCGTCGTCCGCGCGGAGACGGCCGCACTACCGCACCGGGAGTACCCGGGAGGGTCCGACCGGCACCGGGGCAGCAGGCCGATCGGCGACCACCGACGGACGCGCCGGCCCCGGCCCCGCCGCCACGCTGACCGGCATGACCGACACAGTGACCACCGATCCCGACGCATCCGACACCTCCGACACCTCCGGCCCGCCCGCACCGGCCGGCGCGCACCGGACCGTCCCGCCCGGAGGGGACGCCGTGCTCGCCTCGGACGCCGAACGCGAGCACGTGACCGACCGGCTGCGGGCGGCCGCCGCCGAGGGCAGGCTGACCCTGGTCGAGGCCGACGAGCGGCAGGCCGCCGCGTACGCCGCGCGGACCCGCGACGAGCTGGTCCCGCTGGTCTCCGACCTGCCCCGGCCGGCCCGGCCGCCGCGCCCCCGGCGCGGGCCGCTGACGCCGCGGGCCCGCCGGATCCTGGCCGTGCACGGCGGGGTGACCGCCGCGGTGTTCCTGCTGATGGTGCTGCCCTGGCTGCTCGGCGCCGCCCCGTTCGTGCCGGTCGGACCGGTGCTGCTGATGCTGCTGATCCTGTTCGTGCACTCCCGCCGGGCCGAGCGGGAGCCCTCGCCGGACGCGACCGTGCCCGACGAGCTCCGGTGACCGGGACCGTCGAGCGGCGCGCCGGCACGGCGGCGGCACCGCGCCGGCTGGGCCGCCGCCCGCGCGCGGTGCTGCGGACCGCGCACGTGGTGCTGGCGATCGGCTGGACCGGGCTGTCCACGGTGCTGCTCGTGCTCCCGGCCGCGGCACTGCTCCAGGGATCGGGATCGGAGTTCGCGGTGCCCGCGATGGCGCTGGTCGGCGGGGGTCTCGTCCCGTTCTTCGCGGTCGGGACGGTGCTCACCGGGGCCGCGCTCGGGATCGGGACGCCGTGGGGGCTGTTCCGGTACCGCTGGGTCGTCGTCAAGACGGTGCTCTCGCTCGCCGTCATCGCCGGCTCGGTCGCGTTGAACACCGGCTGGATCGACGCCGCCGCGGCCGATCCGTCGCTGCTGTGGCCGCTGCTGCTCAGCGCGGCACTGCACCAGGTGATGCTGCTGTCGGCCACCGTGCTGTCGGTGGAGAAGCCGTGGGGTCGGCTGCGCCGCGGTTGACACGCAACCATTTGGTTGCATAATTGGTCCCGTGACCGACGTGGACGCCGTCTTCCGGGCCCTCGCGGACCCGACCCGGCGCCGCATCCTCGACCGGTTGCACGAACGGGGCGGGCAGACGCTCGGCGAGCTGTGCGAGGGGCTGGGGATGAGCCGGCAGGCCGTGTCCAAGCACGTCGCGCAGCTGGAGTCGGCCGGGCTGCTGTCCGCCGTACGCCGCGGCCGGGAGAAGCTCCACCATCTCGACCCGGTGCCCATCCAGGAGATCCACGACCGGTGGATCGGGAAGTTCGAGCGCAGCCGGGTGCAGGCGATCACCGCCCTGCGCGCCGCGCTGGAGGACGGCGATGACCGAACCGAGTGACCGCAGCTACGTCTACACCACCTACATCCGCAGCACCGCCGAACAGGTCTTCCGGGCGCTGACCACGCCCGAGTTCACGATGCAGTACTGGGGCGGCGCCGAGCTGACCTCGGACTGGCGGGTGGGCAGCAGGCTGGAGGCACTGCATCCGGACCGGGAGGACTTCGTCGGCGAGATCGTCGCCGTCGAGCCGCCGCGCCGGCTCTCCTACACCTTCACCGGGCGTGCCGAGGAGGAGCGCGGACGACCGCCGACGCTCGTCGAGTTCACCGTCGACCCGTTCGGCGACGAGGCGGTGCGGCTGCGGGTCGTGCACACCGGGTTCACCGCGGACGAGCAGGGCGACCAGGACATGCGCGACGTCGGCGAGGGCTGGCCCGCGATCCTCGCCGCGCTGAAGACGCTGCTGGAGACCGACCGGCCGCTGGCGTCGCCGGGGCACTTCGCGCCCCGGATCCCGGCCCGCGCCTGACCGGGTGGTGGCCGGCCGGCCGGCGGTCAGCGGCGCCGGAGCCGGGACCACCACCGGCGCCGGACCGGCGACGCGGTGCCGTCGTCCCCGGCGCCGGACCGGGCGGACGGTCCGGCGGGCGTCGGCCGGGGACGCTCCCGGGCGGCCCGCCACCGGGCGACGATCGCGTCGGCGTCCGGCCTGCGGATCGGCACCCACGGCCCGACCGGGTACCGCATGTGGTCGACGACCCGCGCGTCGATCTCCTCGACGTGGTCGCGGACCCGGCGCTCGTCGGTGAACCGGGCGACGGTCCCGTCGATCCGGTCGAGCTCCTTGCGGAGCTGGACGGCCGGTGGCAGCAGCGCCTCGCCGGAGAGGCCCTCGCGCTCCAGGTAGCCGCGCACCCACCAGTTCGCGTCGACCGGGCCGGTCCGCCCGGCGCCCGGGAGCGGCTTGCCCCGGCCGGGCAGGTCGTCGAACTCGCCCCGCTCGACGGCCTCCCGGATCGCGCGCTCCACCGGCGACTCGGAACGCGGGTCCGCAGCGTCCATCGGCGATCACCCCGGGACCGACGGTACCGCCGCGCAGACGTTTCCTGTCGGGGGTCGGGTCCACACTCCCGGCATGACCGACACCAGCCCGCTGATCGACCGCTCCCGCACCATCGACCTCGCCCGGCACCACCCCGGCCGCCGGGCCGGGCACGTCGCCGCGCACGTCCGCGGCACCGGCCTGCCGGACCGGAACTGGCGGCTCGGCGCCGACGGGGAGCTGCGCACCGCCCGGCTCCTGGAGCCGCTGACCGGCCGC
Organism: Pseudonocardia kongjuensis; assembly: GCF_039526905.1. Classification (NCBI taxonomy): domain Bacteria; kingdom Bacillati; phylum Actinomycetota; class Actinomycetes; order Pseudonocardiales; family Pseudonocardiaceae; genus Pseudonocardia; species Pseudonocardia kongjuensis. The sequence continues at coordinate 377,380 of NZ_BAAAJK010000007.1, forward strand.
ACCCGCCGCGACCGGCTGCTGCACCGGCCACCGCGCTGGCGGGTGCTGCACTCCGTCCCGCTGGACGGCGGGGCCGCGGATCTCGATCACGTGCTGATCGGCCCGCCGGGGATCTGCGTGATCAACACCAGGCACCACCGGCACCGCACGGTCCTGCTCGACGGCGACCGGCTGGTCGTCTCCGGCACCGCGACCGACGCCGTGCCGCGGGCCCGCACCGAGGCCGACCGGGTGCGCGAGCTGCTGCTGCCCCGGCTGGGGCCGGACGGTGCCGGGGTGCCGGTGCGTCCGGTGATCGCGGTGGTGGGCACGCCGGTACGGGTGCGCCGCTGGCCGGACGACGTGGTCGTCGCGACCGAGGGCGCGCTGGTGCCCGCCCTGCGCGGGATGGCCCCGGTACTCGATCCCGGGGAGGTGGACCGGATCCACGCGATCGCCCGCCGGCCCGCGAGCTGGGTCTGAGGGCGGGCCGGCCGGGGGCTCGGCGGGGGCTCGGCGGGGGCTCGGCGGGGGCTCTGTGGGGCATTGCGCCGACGTGCACTACGCCACCGGCCCCTTCCCGGCCGCCGATCGGGTCAGCATGCTCTGGCGGTGACCACCCCTGCTCCCGCACCGGCCCGGACCCGGTTGCACGCGCGACCGCTGCCCGTCACCGCGGGGGTCGCCGAGCTGGTCCGCCGGCTCGCCCACCGTGAGCGGATGGTCGCGTTCGCCGGTGGCTGGGCCTGGGGTACGCTGGTGGCCTGCGATCCGGCGCTGGTCGCACCGCCGGGGGCGGATCCGTTCGCGGTGCTCGGTTCGGTGCCCCGGCCGGGTTCCGGCCCGGGGCACCGGGGGGTGGGCGGCGGCTGGTTCGGCGCGCTCGACTACGCCGAGCCCGGGATCCGGCCCGGATCGGTGCTGGGCTGGTACCGGGACGTGCTGCGGCACGACGGGGAACGCTGGTGGTTCGAGGCGCTGGTGTCCGGCGGGACCGGCGGGTCCGGGGATCTCCCGGTGCACCCCGACGAGGACTCGGCGGAGCGACGGCTCGCCGAGCTGCTCGCGGACCTGGACCGGGGCGCGCGCAGCGCCACGGAGCGGCCCGGCCCCGCCGCGCCGGTGCGGCTGGAGGTCGAGCGGTGGCCGGACCGGGACGCGCACCTGGCCGCCGTCGAGCGGTGCATCTCCGAGATCCGGCGCGGCGAGATCTTTCAGGCGAACATCGCGACCGAGCTGCGGGTCCGGCTGCACGGCGACGTGCACGACGCGTGGGCGTCGCTGGTCGGCGACGCGCCGCCGGCCCGCTCGGCACTCGTCGTCGCGCCCGGCCGGGTCGCGCTCAGCGCGAGCCCCGAGCTCTTCCTGCACCGCACCGGGGACCGGGTCCGCACGGCGCCGATCAAGGGCACCCGCCCGCGCACCGGCACGGACGACGAGCAGGAGCGGCGCCGGCTCGCGGCCTCGGTGAAGGACGCCGCGGAGAACGTCATGATCGTCGACCTGATGCGCAACGACCTGGCCCGGGTCGCGGTACCCGGCGGCGTCCGGACCGGTCGGCTGCTCGGGGTGGAGCCGCATCCCGGGGTGTGGCACCTGGTCTCCGAGGTGTGCGCGACGCTGCGCGAGGACATCACCGACCACGACCTGCTCGCCGCCGCGTTCCCGCCCGGCTCGGTCACCGGCGCACCGAAGATCCGGGCGTGCGAGGTGATCGCGGAGTGCGAGGGCCGGGAGCGCGGCCTGTTCACCGGGGCCGTCGGCGGGATCAGCCCGCTGGCCGGGCTGGAGCTGAACGTCGCGATCCGCACCCTCGATCTCGGCCCGGCCGGTCCGGACGGGACCCGGCGCGGACGGCTCGGCGTCGGCGGCGGGATCACCGTCGACTCCGACCCGGCCGAGGAGTTCGCCGAGTGCCTCACCAAGGCGGCGCCGGTGCTCGCGGCGCTGGGCGGCCCGCCGCCCCCGCCGCCGGTCACGGTGACCCGCCCCGCGGAGCGCGCTGCCGGCCTGTTCGAGACGCTGGCCTGCACCGACGGCCGGGTGGGCCGGATCGGCGAACACGCCGCCCGGCTGCGGCGCAGCTATCTGGCCGTCACCGGCCGGGTGCTGACCGCGCCGCTGGAGGCCGAGATCACCGCCGCGGCCGACGGGCTGACCGGGCACCACCGGCTCCGGGTCGAGGCGCTGCCCGGGGATCCGGCGCGGGTCGTCGTGCACGCGACCCCCTGGCCCGGCCCGGTGCCGCTCGACGGCCGGCCCGGGCTGGTGCTCGACGTCCGCCGCGGCACCGACGGCGAGTCGCACAAGTTCGCCGACCGGCGCTGGCTGACCGGGCACGAGGACGCGTCCGGCGAGCACACCCCGCTGCTGTGCGATCCGGCCGGGAACATCCTCGAGTCGGCCCGCTCCGCGATCGCCGCCGTCCACGACGGACGGTTGTGGGTGCCCCCGCTGGACGGGCGGATCCTGCCCGGGGTCGGGCGCCGCGCGGTACTGGACCTGCTGCCGCCGGACGCCGTCCGGATCGCCCCGCTGCCGCTCGCCGCGCTGGCCCGCACCGACGGGTTCTTCCTGGTCAACGCGCTGCGCGGGATCCAGTGGGTGCGCGAGGTGCGGGAGGACGGGATCCCGGTCGCCCGGTGGGACGCGCCGGACCCGTTGACCCGCAGGCTGGCCGCCGGGCTGGACCGGACCGCACCCTGATCCCGCCACCGGGTCCGGCCCGCGCCGCACCCCGACCGCGCCGCCGCACCCCGACCGGACCACATCGCACCTCCAGCTCGACGGCGCACCGTGCAGAGACGGTGCGACACCGACGGCGGGGTGCGGGACAACCTCCGGGGTGCGAGGCGGCCGCGGCGGTCCCCAGCGGGGGTTGACCAGCGGGCATTGACCACCCGTCACGCCGTGGCGGACGATCCGGGCGAGTCCGATCCGACACCAACGGCGGTGCGCTCCCATGACGACCGAGACCTTCACCTTCACCGGCCGCGACGGCACCGCCGTCACCGCCTACCGGTGGCTCCCCGGCCACGCGGACGGCGGGGCCGTGCGCGGGATCGTCCAGCTCACCCACGGCATGGGCGAGCACGCGCTGCGCTACGTCGCGCTCGCGGAGCAGCTGACCGGGCGCGGCTTCGCCGTGTACGCCCAGGACCACCGCGGGCACGGCGCGACGGCCGGCGGCCCGGACGGCTACGGCGTGCTCGGCGAGGACGGCTGGGACCAGCTCGTCACCGACGTCGGGCTGCTGTCCGGGCACGCCCGAGCGGCGCACCCGGGCGCCCCGCTGGTGCTGCTCGGGCACAGCATGGGGTCGTTCGCGGTGCAGCAGCACCTGGTCGCCGACGTCGACCCGCCGGACGCGGTCGTGCTGTCCGGCACCGCCGTGCTCGACCTGATGGAGCAGGGCCTGGACCTGTCCGGCCCGCTGGACCTGTCGTCGTTCAACGCGCCGTTCGAGCAGCGCACCGGGTTCGAGTGGCTGTCCCGCGACCCGGCCCAGGTGGACGCCTACGTCGGCGACGCGCGCTGCGGCTTCGGCCTGGACCTGCCCGGCACCCGGGCGATGTTCGCCGCGGCCCGCCCGCTCGCCGACGTCGCGACCCTGAAGCGGATCCCCGGCGGCCTGCCGGTGTACGTCGTCGTCGGCGACGAGGACCCGGTCAACGCGGGCCTGGCACTGGTCCGCCCGCTCACCGAGCGCTACGCCGCGGCCGGGCTGTACGACGTGACGCTCCGGATCTGGCCGGGCGCCCGGCACGAGGTGTTCAACGAGACCAACCGCGACGAGATCGTCGCGGACCTGCAGACCTGGCTGGACCGGGTCGTCCCCGAACGGAAGGACGAATAGTGCGCGTCGACACCACCGGAGGCTTCTCGGCCGGCCCGCTGGAGACCGAGCAGACCGCGGTCGAGGCGGAGAAGGACGGCTACGACACCCTCTCGGTGCCGGAGACCTCGCACGACGCGTTCGTCGCGCTCGCCCTCGCCGCCCGCGCCACCAGCCGGATCCGGCTGCAGTCGGCGATCGCGGTCGCCTTCGCCCGGAACCCGATGACGCTCGCCTACCAGGCCAACGACGTCACGCTGGTCTCCGGCGGCCGGTTCGATCTCGGGCTCGGCTCGCAGGTGAAGCCGCACATCGAGCGCCGGTTCGGGATGCCGTGGAGCAGGCCGGCGGCGCGGATGGAGGACTTCGTGCTGGCGCTGCGCGCCATCTGGGACGCGTGGGCGACCGGCGACCGGCTGCGCTACGAGGGCGAGTTCTACTCGCACACTCTGATGACCGAGTTCTTCTCGCCCGGCCCCAACCCGCACGGCACGCCGCCGGTGATGCTCGCCGCCGTCGGCGAGCGGATGACCGAGGTGGCCGGCCGGGTCACCGACGGCCTGCTGGCGCACTCGCTGACCTCGCCGTCGTACCTGGCGGAGGTCACCCTGCCCGCACTGCGCCGCGGCCGCGGCGACACCGGCACGCTCGACGGTTTCGACGTGTGCCTGCCGGTGTTCGCGGTGCTCGGCGCCGATCCGGACGCCCGGGCCGCCGCCGCGGCCGGGGTGCGCAGGCAGATCGCGTTCTACGCGTCCACCCCGCCGTACCGGCCGGTGCTGGAGCACCACGGCCGCGGCGAGCTGGCGGACCGGCTCAACCGGCTGTCCCGGCAGCAGGCCTGGGACGAGATGGCCGGTCTCGTCGACGACGACGTGCTGGACCTGTTCGCGGTCTCCGGCACCCCGCAGGAGGTGGCCGCCGGGATCGTCGCGCGCTACGACGGGCTGGTCGACCGGGTGTCGCTGAACACCCCCTACGACGCCGATCCGGCGCTGGTGCACGACACCGTCGCCGGGCTGCGCACCGCCTGACCGGCCCCGCGGACGACGACGGGCGGCGCCGGACGCACCGGTCGCCGCCCGTCCCCGCGGGTGCCGTGGCTCAGCGCAGGCCGAGCTGGCTGGCGCAGGACGGCCAGGCGCCCCAGCCCTGGCCCTCGAGCACGTTCTCCGCGACGCGGATCTGCTCGGCCTTGCTGGCGTTGTGCGCCTCGCCGCTGCCGCCGTACGCCTTCCAGGTCGACGGCAGGAACTGCAGGCCACCGGAGTAGCCGTTGCCGGTGTTGATGCTCCAGTCGCCGCTGGACTCGCACTCGGCGAGCTTGTCCCACGTGGAGGTGGGCACCGACTGGCCGGGCGCGACGGCGGCGGCCGGCGCGACCGGGGTCGAGGTCTCGGGGGCGGCGTTCGCGGTGCCGGCCAGGGCGAGCGGGGCCCCGAACGCGAGGATGCCGGCCGTCAGAGTTCCGACAAAACGCCCACGGATGGACATACGGGTGCTGCTCATCGTGATTCTCACCTGGATCCGGACCCACGGCTTTCCGGGCGGGCCGTCCGACGCGGGGAGCGACGTCCGGTCTCACGGAGCTGCGCCCGTGGCCCGCGGCCCCGTCCCGTCCGTGGCGGATCGACTGGCCGGTGACCATGGGACGGGGCCGTCCTGGCGTGGTGGTTCCGGCGCTTCGGTGCACGCTCCCACCGCGGAACGGCGGGGAGCGACCACGAAGGTCGCCGACATCCCGAGATCGGGTCAAGCCGAGCCCCGGTGACGTATCACACCGGGATAACGAGAATACCCGTCGTTGCAGGTCAGAACCGGAAAACGACGATCACGGACGATCACCGCCCGGATCGTCTTGCTTTCATTCCGGAGATGTTCAGCGGGGTTTCCGGCCCGGATCACCGACCTTGCGCATGGTGAACACGGCGACCCGGACGACCATCGCGTCCAGCAGCAGCGCGCCGAACATCCACGGGTCCAGCCAGGCCGTCCAGGAACCGCCGCCGGCGACCGAGACCAGGCCGGGCACCAGGAACAGCGCCACCCCGAGACCACCCGCGACGGCGGCGGTCAGCAGCGCCGTCGCGTCGGCGTGGCGGACCACCATGGCCAGCGCGACACCCGCGACGATGGCGACGATCCCGTCCAGCGCGGCCAGGATCGGCCCCTCGGCGCCGGTGCCGGCGGCCAGCCGGGCGTGCACCAGCGCGGTGAGCGCCAGCAGCACGATCAGGATGCGGCGCCCGACGACCGGGCCGCGATCGACACTCGCGGAGCTCACCGCTACCGCACCCTCAGGACCAGCAGCCGGCAGTCCACCTGCTGGCCGGAGCGGTAGGGGGCGATCTCGATGGAGACCGCCTCGACGAGATCCCCCGCGCACAGCCGGTCCACCTCGGCGCGGTAGCCGCCGGACTCCCACACGTCGTCCAGCACGGTCGCGACCAGGAACCCGCCCGGCCGGATCACCCGGGCGAACTCGGCCAGCGCCGACGGCCCGACGTGTGCGTGGGTGAGCGTCCCGACGCAGACGACGACGTCGTAGCGGTCGTCCGGGAGCTCCAGCGCGGCCGTCAGGTCGGCCTCGCGCAGGTCGCGGTAGACGCCGGTCGCGCGGGCCTGCTCCAGCATCCCGGGCGAGAGGTCCAGCCCGTCGATCGTGCCGACCCCGCGCCGGTTCAGCTCGACGCCGACCAGGCCGGTGCCGCAGCCGGCGTCCAGCACCTCGCCGCCGGTCCCGGCCGCGGCGACGACGGCGTCGGCGGTCACCGACGGTGCGACGTAGCCCTGGGCGTCGCCGGTCAGGTCGGCGTCGTAGGTGGCGGCCCAGTCGTCGTAGAGGGCACGGGCGTCGTCCGGGCCGCTCAGCGTGTACGCGCGTTCCAGGTGGGGGTCGCCCCCGGTACTCGTGGCCATCCGCCGATCATCGTGGAGACCGGCCCGGCTGTCATATGCCGGGGTGCGCCGGAGCGCCGGGAGCAACCCGATGATCAGCGCCGGAGCAACCCCCGCTGCGGCCGGCCGGCCGCGAGGAACGACAGCGCGCAGAGCGCACCCCAGCCGGCCGCGACCATGGTCGCCTTCTCCCGGGCGTCCCGGTCGGGCAGCCGGGAGCCGAGCACCGCGAGATCGGCGACGTCGGCACCGACCCGGACGGCGATCGCCGTCTTCAGCGGGGTGCCGGCCGGCGCGAACAGCATGGCCAGACCGGACGCGATGTCCCGGCCGCCGACCGCCATCGTGAACGTCCGCTGCTCGGAGGTCGGCTCGCCACCGTCGCCGACCAGCCCGGTGGGGCGCAGGAACAGCTCCGGCTTGGCAGTGATCGCCGCGCCGTAGGCGGCGGTGGCCGCGCCGAGCAGGCGCGGGATCCAGGTCAGGTCACGTCGGGCCATGCATCCGGCATACCCGCTCCGGGCGCGGCCCATCCCAGGACGGCGGGACCGGCATCGCCGGTGCCACGACGGTGCCCAGCACGAGCAGCGCACCCCATGGCCCGAGCACCCACAGCGGCCAGCTGTGCAGGCCCCCGCCGCCGAGCGCGACGGCCGTCCAGACCACCAGGCAGATCAGGCCGGTGAGCAGCCACGGGCCCCAGGCGGCGGTGAGCGCGATCCGCCTGCCCCGGGCGGCGCGCGCCGGATCCGGCAGTCGCGGCAGGTCGGCCAGCACGGCGGCCAGCTCGGCCCGGGTGCGGGCCGCGGTCACCCGGCCGCTGCGCTCGGTGAACTCGGCCAGGTCCAGGCGGCCGTCCCCGACGTGTCGTCCGAGCTGGTCGATCGCCTGCTCGCGCTCGCGGTCCCCGATGCGCAGGTCCATCCGCCCGCTCCCTCCGATTGGATATCAGAACTATCCGGTATCCGTTCGGGGTCGTCAAGCCGGAATCACATCTCGTCGAGGAAGGCCAGCGCGGCCTCGGCGGACACCAGCCGCCAGGTGACGAGCATCCGGTCGAAGTCCCCGGTGGCGTCCTGCCCGGTGCCGTCCCGCTCGCTGCGCAGCGCCGCGACGATCGGCTCCAGCTCCCGGCGCTGCGCCGCGACCAGCGGCGCCGGGTCCTCGCCGCGCCGGTGCAGCACGGCCAGCTTCAGCAGGAACTCCGAGCGCAGGTCCCGCACGTGCGGCACCGGGGCGGCCAGCCAGGCCTCGACGCGCTCGCGACCGGACGCGGTGGACGCGTAGAGGGTGCGCGGCGGCCCGCCGCCGGTCTCGACCGCCTCGGCGGTGATCAGGCCGGCGTCGACCAGCCGCCCGATCGCCCGGTAGACCACCGGCCGCGGGATCTGCCAGACCCGGCCCAGGTGCCCGTCGGCGGCGGTGAGCGCGGCGATCGCGAAGCCGTGCACCGGCCGTTCGCCGGTGACGGCGAGGACCGTCCACTCGGCGAGCCCGAGCCGGACCTGCGTCATGCGTCCCAGCCTAGGTTCACCGGTTGACGGCGGCCTCGTTGCCCAGGTCCCAGGAGAAGCCGCGGTCGTAGAGGAACCTCAGCTCCGGATCGCTCTCCAGCAGCAGGTCCTGCCCGTCGCCGCGCAGTGCGACCCGGCCGTCCGGCCGGACCTCCCAGCTCAGCTCGACGGTGCGCTCGGTGTCGCCGAACATCGGCTGCGCCCCGGCGGTCACCGGCCGCAGCGTGGCCTCGACGACGCCGTCGCGGACCGGCCGGTAGTTCCCGGTGACCAGATCGCCGTTCGCGAGCCGGACCGACAGCCCGGCCGCCCCGGGGACCGGGTAGCTCGGGATCGGGATCTCCGGGCCGTCGTACACCCACTGCCCGAACGCGACCGACTGCCAGCGGGGGTCGTCGGCGAGCCGGGCCGCAGCCGGGGCCGGGTCCTCGACCACCCGGTAGACGCCCGGCAGCGCCAGCTCCGACTCCACCCGCGGCGGCTGCCCCTGCCAGAACAGGACGCCGCCGAGCAGCACGACCAGCACGCCGAGCGCCGGGGACGTCCACCGGGTCACCGCCCGCACCCGCGGCCAGGGCAGCAGCCGGGGCGTCCCCTCGGTCCCGGCGACCGGACGGCCGGCCACGAACCGCAGCACCCGCCCCAGCTCCGGGACCGCGACCAGCAGGAAGCCGATCGTGAGCAGCAGCGCGGGCTGCTTCACCGGCACGTCGAAGGTCATGTTGAGCAGGAAGACCGTGCCCAGCGCCGCCGTGCCGAGCAGGCCGCCGAGCCACGCCGTCCGCCGGAACACCAGCAGCAGCGCGACGACGAGCTCGGCCAGGCCGGCCAGGAACTGGACCACCGGCGAGTACGCCATGAACGTCCACAGCAGACCCATCGGGCTCTTCTCGCCGACCGTGGTCAGCGCCGCGGAGTAGTCCAGCCGGCCCATCTGCGTCAGGTTCAGCTTGGACCAGCTGTAGGGGATCATCCAGACGATCAGCAGGAACCGGAGCAGGCCGTGCAGCACCCACAGCACGGTCCTCCACCGTGGACGAGCGGACGTCGGACCGGCCCCCGGGGTGCTCACAACCGACGGACCCTAGGCCGGACGGAGTATCCCGCGCAGCCGGTTTTCGGCCCCCGCCGCCCGCGCCGGGCGTCCCGCATTGAGACGCACGGGCGGGGGCGGTCCGTGGAAGGATCGCCCGCGACGTTCCCGACGACCGTGAACAGACGACCGTGAACAGGAGGCCGGCGTGATCCTCATCGTCCTCAAGGCACAGATCCGCCCCGACAAGCGCGACGAGTGGCTGTCCGGGATCTCCGAGTACAAGAAGAACGTGAACTCGGAGCCGGGCAACATCTCCTTCGACTACCACGAGAACGTCGAGAAGGAGAACGAGTTCGTGATCGTGGAGGTGTTCCGCGACGGCGACGCCGGCACGGCGCACGTCAACACCGACCACGCGCAGACGTTCTTCCCGTTCATGTCGACCGTGGTCTCGGAGAAGCCGAAGATCAACTACCAGGACATCGACGGCGACGTGTGGAACGAGATGGCCGAGGTGACCCCGCAGTAGCGGCGCACCCCGCGCACACCCGCGCACACCGACCGACGCCGGCGCCCCGCCGCAGGGACGCCGGCGTCGTCGCGTTCCGGGGCACGCCGGGCAGCCGGGGACGATCGGGACGGGGGCGCACCGCCTGCGGGCGCCTCCCGTCGACCGGGCAGACTCTCCCCAGAAGTCGATCTTTGCGCCGGACAACCGGACGGTGCGACGACGACCGCACGGCGCCGCACACCCCGAGCGGCGCGGGACCGACGAGGAGCACCCGGGATGGACACCCCCACCGCCGCAACCCCCGACCGGCAGCGCACCCGCCGCATCGCCGCACTCGCGCTCGGCATCACCGCCGTCGCCGGCGTCGCGCTCGGCGGCACCGCCGTCGCCGCCTCCCCGGCCGCACTGGCGGCCTGGTCCCAGCCGCTGGTGCCGGGCACCCCCTGCTCGATCACCGCCAGCGCCTGCGTCGACCTGGACACCCAGCGGTCCTGGCTGATCACCGACGGGAAGGTGGTCCGCGGCCCGGTCCCGATCGCCTCCGGCGGGCAGGGCCGGGAGACCCCGGTCGGCCACTCGCTGCGCGTCTACCGCAAGGAGGCCACGCACGTCAGCCAGGAGTTCCTCGGCGCCGACGGCCGGCCCGCGCAGATGCCGTGGTCGGTGTTCTTCGAGGACGGCGGGATCGCCTTCCACGGCGGCGACCCGGAACGCGCGTCGGCCGGCTGCATCCACCTCGACGACGCCGACGCCCGCGCCTACTTCGAGCACCTGCAGATCGGCGACCAGGTGCAGGTGGTCAGCGCCGCGGCCGAGGCCGCCGCCCGCAGCTCCGCGCGCTGACCGCGGGCCCGGACGATCACCGCATCGGGGGTTGCTCCGCCTTCCGGGTAACGCGCGACCCGCCCAGGCGCGACACACCGGTCGTACCGCCCGTTCCCCACCCTTTCCGGAGCGCCCCGATGGCTGATGACCAGACCGCACGCCCGTCGCCGGTCGCACTCGCCCGCCGGGCCGCCCGGCTGACGCTCAGCGCGGGGGTCCGGGCCACCGCGGCGCCGGTCCGCGGCCTCGCCCGGCTCGGCCGGGACGACGCGGACCCGCGCTGGGCCGGGCAGACCTGGCTCTGGCAGCCCGGCTGGGGGCGGCGCACGCACGACCGGCTCTACCGGCATCCGGATCCGTACTCGATCGGGCTCAACCCCTACGAGCAGCAGAAGTACGCCGCCGTGATGGACGCGCTGTCCGGCCGCCGGTTCCGGCGGGTGCTGGAGGTCGGCTGCGGCGAGGGCGACCTGTCGGTGCGGCTCGCCGGGCACGCCGACGCGCTGCTCGGCGTGGACATCTGCACCGCGGCGGTGGAGCGGGCGGCCGCCCGGGTCCCGTCGGGGACGTTCGTCCGCCGGACGCTGCCGCGCGAGATGCCGGACGGAACGTTCGACCTGATCGTCTGCAGCGACGTCCTCTACTACTGGGAGCCGGTGACCCTGCGGGTCGGCATCGCGGCCCTGCTGGACCGGCTGCGGCCGGGCGGTGCGCTGCTGGCCTACCACTACCGCGGCGACTTCGGGCAGGTGAACACCGCCGACGCGGTGCACGACGGGCTGCACGCGGCCGGCACCGCGCGCGGCCTGGACGCCCGCCGGCAGGAGACCGTCGAGGGGGTCGGCCCCGGGGCGGCCGGGGCCCGGTTCTCGCTGGTCGTGCGGCCGGTCACCGCGCAGCCGCCGGTCGGCGGTGCGGCGGCGGTGCCGCAGCCGCGCACCGCGGGCACCGACGCACCCGCCCGCCCGCGTTCCTGAGTACCGGGCTGCACCGGACGGCAGAGCGTCCGCTGGACCGTCCGGCAGTTGTCGTCAGGGCGACGTGGACCTGTCGCGGCCTGCGCGAACGCAGTTAGCGTTGCGCCCCATGACGGTCGACGCGGACGGTCCCGCCGGGATGGCCGACGCCCGGCGGGTGGTGACGATCCCGGAGCTCTCGGCGCCCAGCTACCTGCAGGCGGTGCTCTCGGTCGCCTACCGCGACGAGCGCAACAGCGTCCCGCTCACCGTCGCGACCCCGGCCGGGCTGGTGTTCGGCAACGCGGTGCATCCCGCCGCCTGGCTGCGCCGGCTCGGCGACCAGCTGCGCGGCCTGACCGCCGACGACCCGCGCAACGAGTCGGCGCAGGCGATGGCGCAGATGTTCGACGACATGGCCGACGGCCGCGGCGACGAGCGCCCCGGCGTGGACGTCCCGGTGAAGGACATCCACTGGATCTACTTCACCGACGCGCTGATCGTGCCGACGGCGGCGGCCGGGCCGAACTACGTCGATCCGGCCTGCTGGCAGGTGGCGCTGCGCGAGGTCACCGCCTGGACGATCGGCCTCCCTCCACGATAGTGACCACGGTCACTCACACCTTCGCGTGAGGATCGGCCGTTGCGGGGCCTCACACGTGTGTCGGGCGGATCAACGGGGCACTGGATGTCACCAGGCCCGATCCGGTTCCCTCACCCGGCCCGACGGATCTCGGGCCACGATCAGGAGGCGTGAACACCATGAGCACCACCACCGACGCGAAGACCACCGCAGCGAAGGCCCCGGCCGTCACCGGCACCCCGTCGGCCCTGCAGTCCGAGCACGGCAGCACCCGGATCGCCGAGACCGTCGTCTCGAAGATCGCCGGGCTGGCCGCCCGCGAGGTCAACGGCATCTACGCACTCGGCGGCGGCGCGGCCCGCGCGTTCGGCGCGCTGCGCGAGCGCATCCCGGGCGGCACCACCAACGCCTCGCAGGGCGTCTCGGTCGAGGTCGGCGAGAAGCAGGCCGCGGTCGACATCAACGTCGTCGTCGAGTACGGCGTGTCCATCGCGGACCTGGCGAAGGCCGTGCGCCGCAACGTCATCTCCGCGCTGGAGCGGATGACCGGGCTCGAGGTCGTCGAGGTCAACATCTCGGTCGACGACGTGCACCTGCCGTCCGACGACGACCACGAGGACGCCAAGGAGACGAAGCGGATCGACACCCCGTCGCGGGTGGCGTGAACGCCCCGGTCGCCGCGGCCGGAACCGATGCCGACCGGATCGCCGTCGCCACGCTGAGCTGCCCCGCGGTGGCCCGGCTGCACGGCGGCCGGTTCGGCGAGGTAGCAACCTACCTGCCCGGCCGCCGGATCGGCGGCGTCCGTCTGCGGTCCACACCGGACGGCGATCCGGTCGGCGTGCAGGTCGAGGTGCACGTCGTCGGGCGCTACCCGGCGGCGGTCGCCGAGATCGCCGACCAGGTCCGCACCGCGCTGCGCCCGATCGTCGGGTCGGCCCGGGTGGACGTGGTGGTCGGCGACTACGCCGGCGAGACCGAACCGGCACCCGTCCGGCCATCGGACTCGACACCGGCCACCGGCGAGATCGAGCACCCGTCCGCGGACCGCGGCTGAACCGCCGCCGGAGCTCCATCCACCCGGCTCCATCCACCTCTTCAAGGACGTGACCGCGATGCCCACTATCACCAACACCCAGATCGGCCTGCTCGCCGGCCTGCTCCTCGGTATCGCCGGGGTGGTCGGCGGGTTCGGCGGGTTCGTCGTCGCACTCGTACTGGGTGCGGGCGGCCTGCTCGCCGGACGCTGGCTGGACGGCGGGCTCGACCTGACCGAGCTCTCCGAGCGCTCCGGGCTGACCGGGCGCGGTTCCGACCGGGTCCGGTGATCCGGCCGTGACCACCACCGTCCCGGAGTCACCCGGCGCACCCACCGTCGATCCGGCCGCCGAGCAGCGCGGCCGGGTCGACGTGGCCGACCAGGTCGTCGAGAAGATCGCGGTCGCCGCGCTCGCCGAGACCGACGGTGTCGGCGGCGCGACCGGGACCGTCGACCGGATGCTCGGCCGCGACGAGAGCGGCGGCCGCCCCCGGGTGACCGCCTCGGTGTCCGGCCGGTCGGTCCGGCTCGACGCCCGGATCTCGGTCGGCTACCCGTCCCCGGTCGCCGCGACCTGCGACCGGGCCCGCGCACACGTCGTGCAGCAGGTGCAGTCGCTGACCGGCCTGGACGTGGCCCGGGTGGACATCGCGGTCGCCGCGCTGACCCACCCGCGGTCGGCCTCGACGGGGAGGGATCTCGCATGATCCGCCGTCCCCGCCGCTCGGTCGCCGCGTCGCTGGTCGCGCTGGTGCTGCTGGCGGTCTGCGTGCTGCTGGCGGTGGCCGTGGTGCAGCAGCTGCTCGGGCAGCAGCCGGTGCTGCCGTTCACCGACCTGAACGCGCTCGCGGCCGGCCTGACCGGCGCCGACGTCGCGTTCCTGGTGCTGTCCGGGGTGCTCGCGCTGGCCGGTCTCGTCCTGGTCCTGGTCGCGCTGCGGCCCGGCACCCCCACCGTGCTGCCGCTGGCCGGCCGGGACGGCGCCGCCGCGACCGACACCGGCATCACCCGGCGCAGCCTGGACCGGGCGCTGTCCGACGCCGCCACCGGCGTCGACGGGATCGCCCGGGCGAACGTGTCCAGCACCCGCCGCCGGGCGACGGTGTCGGCGCACGCGTCGTTCGGCGACGCGACCGCGCTGCGCACCGCCGTCCGGGACGCGGTGTCCGAGCGGCTCGCCGCGATCGGCCCGGCCCGCAGCCCGCGGGTCCGGGTGAAGGTCACCGGAACGAAGGAGTCGTGATGGCCGCCGCCAATCGCCCGGCCCGCCTCAACCGGAGCCTGCTGCTGCTGATCGGCCTCGTGCTGCTGGTGGCGGGCGCGGCCGGGCTGGCGTTCGGCACCGGATCGCTGCGGGCGCTGCTGCCCGGTCTCGATCCCTCGGTGCCGCTGCTGCCCGCCGCGCTCGATCCGCCGCCCTGGGTGCCGTGGGTGACGCTGGGCGCGGCCGTCGTCGTCGGGCTGCTGGCCCTGCGCTGGCTGCTGGCCCAGGCCCGGCGCCGGCCGCGGACCTCGGACTGGACGCTGCCCGCGGCGCAGGTCGCCGGCCGCGACGCCGGGATCACCCGGCTGCACTCCGATCACGCCGCCGCCGCGCTCGCCGCCGACGTCGAGTCCTACGACGGCGTCCAGCGGGCGGCCGCCGTGCTCGTCGGCGACCGGGCCCGGCCCGAGGTGCACCTGGACGTCACCGCGGAGACCGGGGCCGACCTGGCCGCGCTGCGCGACCTGATCGACGACCACGCACTGCCCCGGCTGCGGGCGGCGCTCGGCGCCGACGGCGGCCGGACCGAGCTGGTGCTGCGGCTGGTGGAGCCGAAGCGGACCACCCGCGTCGGTTAGCGGGAACCGTCCACGAAGGTGGTCCCGGCGATCCGCAGGCCGCTGCCGCCCGCCATCCGCAGCAGCCCGGCCATCGCGATCACCAGCCCGGCCATCTCGCAGGTCTCCTCGGCGCCGGCCAGCAGGTTGTAGCCGAACGCGTGCACGTCGCCGGTCTGCTCGAACACCAGCCCGCCGACGGCCTCCAGGCCGACCGCGCCGAACAGGAACACGGCGGCACCGGCCACCACGATCCAGCTGCCCGGGCGGCGCAGCAGCATCGGCAGGCAGAGCGCGGCGAGCACCAGGACCAGCACCGACGCCGGGATGATCCAGGCGTAGGTCAGCAGGCCGCTGGTGCCGAACGTGGTGTGGATGACCCAGCTGACCTGCTCGTGGTTCGCGGCGGTCTCGTCCATCGCGACGACCGCGCAGGCCAGGCTCAGCAGGATCCACCGCCAGCGCTCGCGGCGCACCGAGTTGGCCGCGATCAGCGCGAGGATCGCGGCGTTCGCCAGGTGCATCGCCGAGCTGAACCAGGTGGAGATGTTCAGCTCGTTGCCGAGCCGGATCGGCGCCGGGATCTCGAACCCGGGCCGGCCGATCCCGTACACGGCGGCCCCGAAGTGGGCGGTCGCCAGCAGCGCCGCGATCACGCCGGCGGCCACCACCACCCGGGACGGCCGGAGCAGGGCCAGGTGTGGTGCCCCGGCCGGCGGCTGCGCGGCCGGGGAGGGCTCGGCGGGCGCGGGCGCCCGGGCGCCGGTCGGCGCCGCACCCGCCTCGCGCTCGTCGAACCGCGGGATCACCTCGGTCGCCGGATCCTCGTCGGCGCTGCGCGCCAGGTGGTGCTGGGCGGTCATGTCCCCTCCTTCTGCGCGGCCGGGGGATTCGTCCCGGCACCGGGCCCGCGTGACTCCGCGTCGTTCGGGGAACGGGAGGCGCAGGACGGGCGTCGGGACGTCGGCCGTCAGGTGGCTGAAAGGTAAACGAGCGTCCGTCCCATGGGAAACGCGGCACCGGTCCGCGGCGCAACCATCAGCCGTACGGGGGGCTCCGGCGTCACGACCAGGGGCGGGCCGAACGGGCCGCCCAGTAGGCCTCGGCCGGCTCGGCCAGGGCGGCGAGCTCGTCCGCCGCACCGGCCGGGACCGTCCGGGCCGCACCGGCGACGTTGCTGGCGAGCTGCGCGGTGTCCACCGGCCCGAGCAGCACCCGCCAGGCCCACGGGTTGGCCAGCGCCGCGGCGACGGCGAGCTGGTCCACCGGCAGGCCGAGCCGGTCGGCGAGCGCGACGGCGGCGGCGTCACCGCCCGGGGCCAGCCTGCCGTTCGCGAACACCTCCTTGACGATCACCCGGGCACCGGCGTCGGCGGCCTCGGCGAGTGCGGGCCCGGCCGAGGGTTCGAGCGGGTTCCAGGTGGACTGGAACGAGGTGAACAGCGGCTCGCCGCCCACCCGGACGTCCAGCGCTCGGCGCACCGCGTCGGCCTGCTCCGGGCCGGAGGTGGAGATCCCGACCCGGATGCCGCGGTCGCGCAGGTGGGCGAGCGCGCGGTGCACCCTGGCGTCGTCGAGCACGCCGGTGTCCAGCGTCGCCGAGTGCACGTGGTAGATCCCGAGCCGGTCGCCGAGCAGCTGGCCGGTCAGCGCGTACTGCTCGGTGAAGGCGTCCAGCGAGTGGTCCTTGATCTCGTGCCGGTCGGCGTCCATCCGCCACTCGCCGACGTAGCGGTACCCCCACTTGGAGCCGATCTCGACGTCGTCGATCTCCGGGTGGGCGGCCAGCCAGCCGGCCAGGAACTCCTCCGCACGACCGTAGGAGCGGGCGACGTCGAGATAGCGGATGCCCGCCGCGTGGCCCGCGTCGAGCAGCTCGTGGGTGCGCGCCCGCAGGGTCTCGACGTCCCGGTCGGCGCCGAGCCGCTCGGCGCGGCCGGAGGTGATGTAGGCGGGGCGGGCGATGGCGGCCAGGCCGAGGCCGAGCCGGGACGCGGGGTCGGGCATGGGGACAGCCTGCCGTCCCGGGCCGGGAGCTGCCACCGTCGATGAAACACCTGTTGCATGTGCTTGACCCCGCCCGTAGCGTCCCTGGCATGCCAACCGAGGGCTGGGTCCTGTTGCTCGCCCAGTTGCCGGCCTCGCCGTCGAGTCCGCGGGTGACGCTGTGGCGGCGTGCCCGGGCCGCCGGCGCCGTCGGCCTGCAGAACGGCGCGTGGGTGCTGCCCGCCACCGACGCGCACCGCGAGTTCGTCGAGGGCCTCGCCGGCTACGTCCGGGAGCACGGCGGCACCGCGTACGCGATGGAGACCGTCGCCCGTGACGACGACGGCATCGTCGCCCGGTTCCGCGCCGAGCGGGCCAAGGAGTTCGCCGAGTTCGCCGAACGCACCGGCGCGCTGCTCGCCGAGCTGGAGAAGGAGTCGGCGCGGGACAACTTCTCCTTCGCCGAGCTGGAGGAGAACGAGCAGGACCTCGACCGGCTCACCGGCTGGCTCGCCAAGATCGCCGCCCGGGACTTCTTCCCGGACGAGCGGATCAAGGACGCCGAGTCCATGTTGGACCGCTGCCGCCGGTCGTTGGAGGCCTTCACCGAGGCCGTCTACCGCGCCGAGGGTGTCGCGCCGGACCTGCCGCCGCGCGAGGAATGAGCGCCCACTCCGCCACCGCGGGCGCGGTCGCGGAGGACCTCGGCACCGACCCGGCCGTCGGGCTGGACGACGAGCTGGCCGCCGCCCGGCTCGCCGAGCACGGCCCGAACCGGTGGATCCTGCCGCGCCGGGTCACCTTCCGGCAGGTGCTCGCCGACGAGATCACCGAGCCGATGATGCTGCTGCTGGTCGCGGTGGCGGTGCTCTACGGCATCTGGGGCCGGCTCGAGGACACCGTCGCCATCGTCGCGATCATCGTGGTGGTCGTGCTGGTCGAGGTGTTCGCCGAGTTCCGCGCGAAGTCGGTGATCGCCGCGCTCGGCACGCTGACCGCGCCGACCACGCCGGTGCTGCGCGGCGGCCGCACCCGCTCGGTGCCGACCGAGGACCTGGTGCCCGGCGACGTGCTGCCGCTGGCGGCGGGCACCCGGGTCGCCGCGGACGTCCGGCTGACCGAGACCTGGGGCCTGCGGATCGACGAGTCCGCGCTGACCGGCGAGTCGGTCGCCGCCGCCAAGGACGCCCGGCGGGTGCTCGACGAGACCGCCGCGCTCGGCGACCGCGCCAACCTGGCCTTCGCCGGGACGACCGTCGTCGCCGGGCGGGCCCGCGGCGTCGTCGTCGCCACCGGGACCGCCACCGAGCTCGGCGCGATCACCGGCCTGGTCGTCGCCGGGCGGCCGCCGCGCACCCCGCTGCAGCAGGCCATGCGCGACCTGTCGAAGGCGCTCGCGACGCTGGCGATCGCGTTCAGCGTGCTGGTCCCGCTGATCGGCGTGCTGAGCGGGCAGCCGTGGCGGGAGATGGTGCTGACCGGGCTGACGCTCGCGTTCGCGACCGTCCCGGAGGAGCTGCCGATCATCATCAGCCTGGTGCTGGGCCTCGGCGCGTACCGGCTGTCCCGGCGCCGCGGGCTGGTCCGCAGGCTGCGCGCCGCCGAGTCGCTCGGCGCGGTTACCGTCATCGCCACCGACAAGACCGGCACGCTGACCGAGAACCGGATGGCCGTCGACCACGCCGAAGCGGTGCGCGGCAGCGCCGACGAGCTGCTCGCCGCCGGGGCGGCCTGCACCGAGGCCACCCCGGAACCGGACGGTGGCTGGGCCGGCGACCCGACCGATGTCGCGTTCCTGGTCGCCGCCCGGGACCGCGGTCTGGCACCGCCGCCGGAACCGGTGCACCGGTTCGCCTTCGACCCGGTCCGCGATTCGATGACGGTGGTGCTGCCGGACCGCCGGGTGGTCACCACCGGCGCCCCGGAGTCCGTGCTCGGCCGGTGCCGCGACGCGGACCCGGCCGTGCTCGCCCGGGCCGAGCAGCTGGCGGCCCGCGGCCTGCGGGTGATCGCCGTCGCCGGCCGGACGGCCGCGGAGATCCCCACCCGGGTGGAGGACGCCGAGCGGGACCTGGAGCTCATCGGCCTGGTCGCGCTGTCCGACCCGCCCCGGCCCGGCGCGGCGGACGCGGTCGCCGCGGCGCACCGCGCCGGCATCCGGGTGCTGATGGTGACCGGCGACCATCCGGCGTGCGCCCGGGCGATCGCCGGGCAGGTCGGGATCGACGGCGACGAGCTGCTGACCGGCCCCGAGCTGGACCTGCTCGACGACGACGGGCTCGCCGCCGCGGTCACCCGGGTGACCCTGTTCGCCCGGGTGACGCCCGCGCACAAGCTGCGGCTGGTCACCGCGCTGCAGGACGGCGGGGAGGTGGTCGCGGTGACCGGCGACGGGGTGAACGACGCCCCCGCGCTGGCCCGCGCCGACGTCGGCGTCGCGATGGGATCGTCGGGCACCGACGTCGCCCGGGACGCCGCCGATCTCGTCCTCGCCGACGACGACGTCTCCACCCTCACCCGCGCGCTGCGCGAGGGCCGCACGCTGCACGACAACCTGCGCAAGGGCGTGAAGTACTACCTGGCCTGCAAGGCGGGCCTGGTCGCGACGGCCGCAGCCGGGGTCGCCGCCGGCCTGCCGATCCCGTTCGCGCCGATCCAGATCGTCGTGCTGGAGATGTACATGGACGTCGCGGGGACGGCGACCTTCGCCGCGGAGCGCAGCGAGCGGGACGCCATGGACCGGCGGCCGCGCGGCCGGACGGACCGCTTCCTGGACCGGCCGCTGGTGACCGACCTGCTGGCCGGCGGCGCGTCGCTGTTCGCCGCGGTCGGCGGGCTCTACCTGGTCTCCTCCTTCACCGGGACGGACGCCGCGACCGCCCAGACGCTCGCCTTCGTCGGCTGGATGTCGGGCTATCTCGCGCTGGCCTGGGTGATGCGGACCGAGCGCACGCCGCTGCTGCGGGCCGGCCTGCTCTCCAACCGGTTCCTGCCACTGTGGACGCTGGTCACGGCGGCGTCGCTGGTCGTGGTGACGACGGTGGACCCGCTGCGCGAGGCGCTGCGGCTGGTCCCGCTGACCGGCGGCCAGTGGCTCGCGGCGGTGCTGGTGCCGGTCGTCGCGGTGTCCTGGATCGAGGTGCGCAAGATGGTCCGCGCGCGACGCCCGGCCGATCGTGCCGGACCGCCCGGATCGCAACGTTCGGGACACCCGCGCCGGGACCGCTAACCTCCGACGGGTGACCGCTCCCGGGGGGCTGCCCCGCCACCAGCTCGCGATGACCGTCCTGATGACCCCGGACATGGCCAACTTCTCCGGCAACGTCCACGGTGGATCCATCCTCAAGCTGCTCGACCAGGTCGCCTTCAGCTGTGCCAGCCGCTGGGCACAGACCTACGTCGTGACGCTGTCGGTGGACCGGGTGCGCTTCCGCGAGCCGATCTACATCGGGGAGCTGGTGACGTTCCAGGCGTCGGTCAACCACACCGGCCGCAGCTCGATGGAGGTCGGGATCCGGGTGACCACCGAGAACATCACCGAGCACACCCAGCGGCACGCGAACAGCTGCTACTTCACGATGGTCGCGATGGACGAGCACCGCCGCCCGGTGCCGGTGCCGGAGCTGGTGCCCACCACCGACGAGGAGCGGCGGCGCTGGAGCGACGCCCGGGCCCGGCGCGACCAGCGCCGGGCGGCGGGCTGAGGCCGCCCGGTCCCGGACGTGCGCGTGCCCCCGCCGACCGGGACGGTCGGCGGGGGCACGGGGAAGAGCGGTGGATCAGCCGATCGCGTCGCCCGAGCCGGACTCCTGCGCGCAGGCGTCGGACTGGTCGGTGACCGAGTCGCCGGACTTGGTCTTCGCGTCGCCGCCGAGGCCCAGGGCGCCGGTCAGGCCGTTGAGCAGCGCGCCGCTCTCGACCGGGACCTGCCCGCCGAGCACGTTCACCGGGATGTTGTTGTTGCAGACCTGGATCGGCACGTTCACGTTGTTGCCGTTCAGGGCGCCGACCAGGCCGCCGTCGGCGCTCTTGTCGATCGCGCCGCCGTCGTGCGAGCCGTGGTGCTTCGCGTCCTTCGAGCTCTCGGCGGCGTAGTCGCCGGCGAACGCCAGCGGGCTGACCGCGAGCAGGGTGGCGGCGGACGCCGCGACGATGATTCCGGCCTTCTTCAGCACAGTTCTTCTCCTGATGAGTCTCGAGCCCGTGCGACGACGGCCCCGGATACCTGCCGGCACGCTGACAAAATGGGGGAGCCCGTGCCTGCTGCGCTGCAATCTATCCACCGGTCGCCCCGGAAACAATTTCGGTGACCCCATCGGGTGGCGAAATCACTTTCCGTTCGGATACTCCCTCGATCCGGTTCTCCGGTGAACCGGACGAAGTGGCACCGACCACTCACGACGGCCACCCAGCGTGTTCGCGAGGGGTCCGCCGGACACGAAAGTGCCCCGGGACCGAAGCGGTCCCGGGGCACCCCGGTGATCCGGGTCGATCAGTTGATCGAGTCCCCGGCACCGGCCTCCTGCGCGCAGGCGTCCGACTGGTCGGTGGCGGAGTCGCCGGAGAGCGCAGCGCCCTCGCCCGCGATGCCGGCCGCGCCGGTCAGGCCGTTGGCCGCAGCCGCGTCCTCGACCGGAACCTGGACGCCCAGGACGTTGACCGGGACGTTGTTGTTGCACGCCTGGACCGGAACCTGGGCGTTGTTGCCGTTCAGGCCCGCGACGACGCCCTTGGCGTCCTTGTCGATCACGTTGCCGTCGGCGAACGCGAGCGGGGACAGCGCGAGCAGGCCCGCGGCGGACGCGGCGACGACGAGGCCGGCCTTCTTCTTCAGCACAGTTCTTCTCCTGATGAGTTACGGGACGCGGATCCGCGTTCCCGGCACCTGCCGGCACGCTGACAAAAAAAGGGGGGAGCCCGTGCCGGCTGGAGACAACGTAACGGCCGGAATCGTCGTCATCAAACCCGGCCACACCATCGTGCCCGCATATTACTTTCCGTGTGGTTATTCACCTTTTCGGTGCGGATCGCCGGGCACCGGTTCCGGCACGCCGGGCGGGCACCGGATCGGCGGCCGTCCGGCCCGCGGCGGTCCCGGCCTCGGTGGTGAGCCAGCGTGCGACGTCGACGAGCTTGCGGTTCGAGTCCTGCGACAGGCTGACCAGCAGATCGAACGCGGCCCGGTCGTCGATGGTGAACCGCTCCATCAGGATCCCCTTGGCCTGGCCGATCACGTCGCGCGTCTCGACGGCGTCGGTCAGGCCCTCGATCCGGCGGGCCCCGTAGAGGGCGATCGCCGCCTGGGTGGCGAACGCCCCCGCCATCAGCCGGGCCGGTTCGCCGAACGCCCGGGGTGTGCGGGCGTAGAGGTTCAGCGCGCCGGGCGACTCCTCCACCGGTGCCATCGCGAAGGACAGCAGCCCGCGCACGCCGCGGTCGCGGGCCGCCGCGGAGAACCGCGGCCAGCGGGTCTCGCCGACGAAGTCCTCGACGTGCACGGTCGTCGTCGTCCCGGGCAGCGCCGCGTCGACGCAGGGGCCTTCGGCCAGCTCGGCCTGCAGCGCGTCCAGCTCGGCCACGAGCGGATCGGCGGAGCCGTACGAGAACAGGTTGCCGTCCCGGTCGCGCATGGTCAGCCCGGCGTGGTCGACGCCGGGCACGTTGACCACGGCGGCCGAGCACAGCCGGGTCAGCACCGCCTCCGGCGCGTCGTCCGCCACCCGTTCGACGAGTGCGGCCGCGCTGCGCGACAGCACCTGGTGCAGTTCCTCCGGATCGAGGTCGTTCATGCCGGCGGCTCCTCCGGAAGTCGGGGTCGGGCGGGGGCGAACCCCCGACCGTAACCGCTCAGCCGCCCTCGGTGTCCGGTTCGAGGCCCAGGTGCCGCAGGTAGCGGGCGGCCGACCGGACCACGGCGGCGTGCGCGTCCCCCTGGACGACGTGCCCCCACCAGGCGCCGTGGAGCGCGCGGTAGCGGTACCCGGACAGCGTCCGGACGGCGTGCCGCACCACGTCCGGATGGGCCGGGATCAGGTTCGGGTAGCTGTACATGAAGCCCACCCAGCGCCGGTCCGGGACGACGGTGACGATGTCGCCGGCGCAGATCGCGCCGTGCCCGTCGGTGCCGTCGGCCCAGTGCAGCACCGCGCCGCCGGCGAAGTGCACCCCGAGATGGACGAGGGTGCGGCCGGGCAGGATCTCGCGCTCGGTCCCGCTCCACGGCTCGACCTCGGCGCCGCGCGGCACCCAGTCCAGGTCGGCGGCGTGCACGTGGATCGGCACGTCGCCGAACTCGCGGCTCCACGCCGACATCGTCGAGTAGTAGTGCGGGTGCGAGATCGCGATCGCCGCGATGCCGCCGAGCTCGTGCACCCGGGCCACCGTGTCGTCGTCGAGCAGTGCCGTGCAGTCCCACAGCACGTTCCCGCCGTCGCCGGGCACCAGCAGCGCCCGCTGCCCGATCCCGAGGTCCGGCGTCGTCCCGACGCCCCACAGGCCGGGGACCTCCTCGCGGACCTCGCCGCGGAACCCGTCGGCGCGCAGCCGGGCCGGGGTGGTCCAGCGCTGGCCGTCCCAGTCGACGTACTCGCGCTCGTCGGTGCAGATCGGGCACGGTCCGGTGCCGTCGCCGAGCGGGAACTGCACGCCGCAGCGCGGGCAGAGCGGGCGGTCGGCCAGGTACACGGGTCACCTCCGGTCGGGGACGGTGCGCACCGGGTTCCCGTGCCGGACGGTCGTGAACCCCGCGGCTCACACCGGCAGCGGCCGGTCCTCGACGATGCTCTTCATCACCAGGGTCGAGCTGAGCCGCTGCACGCCGGGCAGCGCGGCGAGCCGGTCGTCGTAGAGCTGCTGGAACGCCGACAGGTCCCGGGTGATCACCCGGAGCAGGTAGTCGGGATCGCCGAACAGCCGCTGCGCCTGCACGACGTTGTCGATGCCCGCGACCGCCCCCTCGAACGCGGTGACGGTGACCCGGTCGGCGTCGCGCATGGTGACGAAGACCAGCGAGTCGAAGCCCAGGCCGAGCACGCCGGGATCGAGATGCGCCCGGTAGCCGGCGATCGCGCCGGACTCCTCCAGCGCGCGCAGCCGCCGGTGGCACGGCGACACGCTGAGCCGGACCCGCTCCGCCAGTTCGGTGATGGTGATCCGGCCGTCCCGCTGCACCTCGGCAAGAATCTTCCGGTCGATCGCGTCCACAGCCCGAATCTTCCCTCATACAGGGCCGATCCGCGCAAGCTTGGAAACACCTTCCGGCGGTTCCGCCATAGCGTTTCCCGGGTCGGAACGAGCGGGGGAGACGGACATGGCGGTGGACGCGGTCGTCGCGTTCTGGGGGTTGTCGCTGCTGCTGGTGCTCACCCCCGGGGCGGACTGGGCGTACGTGATCGGCGCCGGGCTGGGGCAGCGGACCATCCTGCCGGCGGTCGCCGGGCTGCTCACCGGGCACCTGGCACTGACCGGGGCGGTCGCCGCCGGGATCGCCGCGCTGGTCGCGGGCTCCCCGGCCACGCTGACCGTGCTCACCGGGATCGGCGCCGGCTACCTGATCTGGCTCGGCGCGACCGGCCTGGCCCGTCCGGCCGGCACCGGCACCGGCCTCGGCCTCGGCACCGGCACCGGCTCCGGGACCGGGACCGGCTCCGGGAGCGGCGGCCGGTTGCGGGCGGCCGCGAAGGGTGCCGGGACCAGCGGGCTGAACCCGAAGGCACTGCTGCTGTTCCTGACCCTGATGCCCCGGTTCACCGATCCGGCCGGCGACTGGCCGGTCGCCGGGCAGATCCTGGTGCTCGGAGCGGTGCACGTGGCCTGCTGCGGCGTCGTGTACCTGGCGGTCGGGATCGGCGCCCGCCGGGTGCTCGCGGCCCGGCCGTCCTGGACGCGGACGGTGTCCCGGGTGTCCGGTGGGGCGATGGTCGCGATGGGGGCGGGGTTGCTCGTGGGGCAGCTCGCCCTGTGAGCGGCGGACCGCGCCGTCATCAGATCCGATGAGCGTCCGATCGGACGCCTAACGCTGCTCCGGTCGCCGCGATGTACGCCGCAGGTGGGTCGTGTCGGGCGGCCCGGACCGAGCGGGGACCGCAGCGATGAACGCACACCGTCGGCACGAGCCCTCCGAGCAGCGCGCCGTCCTCGTCGGCGTCCTGGCTGCGCTGCTCATCGCCGCGACCGTCGTCGCCGGGTCGCTGTCGCTCGCCACGGCGGCACCGCGGGTGCAGGCGGCCGGGGCGCCCGTGGTCGTGCCCGGGGCGACGGTCGCCGAGCTCGTCCCGGCACCGCCCGTCCCGGCACGCGTCGTCCCCGAGTTCCCGCTGCGGGCCGACGAACCGGAGCCGGTGGACGTTGCTCCGGCCGACCGGTGCGACGACCCGGCCTGGTGGAACGCGCGCGGTGCGGGTGACCCCAGCGACTACGTCGCCGCCTGCGGGACCTGGCCGTACTGGGTCGACCGTGGTGCGACCGCCTGCATGCCCGGCGAGCTGGACTGCCCGGTGGCGTCCGCCGGACCGGGGGCACCGACCTACACCGGTCCGACCGAGGGGCGCCCGTGGTCACCGGAGTACGGCTACTTCGAAGGACGCACCGACGGTCCGCGGAACAGCGACGGCGAGCCGTGCATGCAGGGCAGGGACAATCACGACCCGAACTGCTGATCCGGCCGGGCGGCGTGTCGCCCCGGCGGGTCTGGTGGTCGGGGCGCGCGGCTCTGTAGCCTGCGGCGCCCGCACGAGACGATCAGGGACACAGGTGCAACGGTTCGGGATCGACACACAGAGCCGGCTCGACGCGGTGCGGACCGCCGGATTGCTGGAGTCCGGGCCGGAGGAGGCGTTCAACCGGATCACCCGGCTGGCCGCCCAGCTCCTCGGCACCCCGATGGTCGCGCTGACCGTCGCCGACGACGTCCGCACGGTGCTGAAGGGCACCCCCGCCCCGGACGCGGTCTGCGATCCCGACGGCACCTACGTCCGGCCGCTCGACGAGGCCGCCTGCCACCTGATCATCGACACCGGCGCCGAGGTCAGCGCCGCCGACGTCCGGCTCGACCCGCGCCTGCGCGACCTGCCGCAGATGATCGCGTTCGGCGCGCGGGCCTGGCTCGGCACGCCCGTGCGCGGGCCGTCCGGCCAGGTCGTCGGGAACCTCTGCGCGATGGACCCGGACGTGCGGGAGTGGACCGACGCCGACCGCGAGTCGCTGCGCACCCTGGCGCTGGCCGCCGACAGCGAGATCGCCCTGCGCACCGCGCTGCACACCAGCGAGACGCTCGCCGCCGAGTCCGCGGCCCTCGCCGCCGTCCTGGAGGAGAGCCTCATCCCGGCCCGCACCCCGCGGGTGCCCGGGCTCGACATCGGGGTGGCGTTCCGCGCGGCCGGCACCGGGACCGAGGTGCTCGGCGACTTCTACGACGTCGTGCGGCGCGGCGGGATCACCGGCCTGCTGATCGGCGACGTGTCCGGGCACGGTGCCACCGCCGCCCGGGCCACCGCGATGGCCCGGTCCGCGATCCGGACCGCGGCGCACCTGCTAGACCGGCCCGACGACGTCCTGCGTGCGGTCGGCACGGTCCTGCGGGACTGGTTCCGCGACGGCCCCACCGGTTTCGTCACCGCCGTCTACGCCGAGCTGCACCCCGAGGGCACCGGCGGGACGGCGACCGGCCGCCGGGTGGTCCTCGCCGGGGCGGGCCATCCGCACGGCTACGTCCTGCGCCGGGACGGCACGGTCGAGGACCTCGAGGGCGGCGGCACCGTGCTCGGCCTGCTGACCGACA
The DNA here is from genome assembly GCF_039526905.1 of Pseudonocardia kongjuensis. Lineage (NCBI taxonomy): Bacteria > Bacillati > Actinomycetota > Actinomycetes > Pseudonocardiales > Pseudonocardiaceae > Pseudonocardia > Pseudonocardia kongjuensis. The sequence continues at coordinate 404,141 of NZ_BAAAJK010000007.1, forward strand.
CGCCGGTCTCCCGCCAGGAGTTCACCCTGGACCGGGGGGACGCGCTGGTCCTGCACACCGACGGCGTCACCGAGGCCCGGGAGCACCGCAGCCCGGTGCAGTTCGACGAGCACGGCGTCCGGGCCGCCCTCACCGCGGCGCCCCCGGACGCCGGCGCCGACCGGATCGCGCGGCACGTCGTGGCCGCGGCGCTGGAGCACTCCCGGGGCCGGATGGACGACGACGCGGGCGTGGTCGTCGTCCGGCCCGGAGCTCAGACCGAGCCCTGCTCCACCGGTCCGATGAAGGAGCCCGGCCGGGTCGCCCCGTCCTGACGCTGCACCGGCCCGCCGCGCCACGGCACCGTCTGCGACGTCGTCTCGTCCGGCGCGGTGACCACGACCTCGGTGGGCGTCCAGTCCCCGCCGGACAGCGTGGTGATCGTGGTGATCCCGGTGCCGCCGGGCTGCAGCGTGATCGCGGACGGCTCCTCCGCCGAGCGCGGCAGCGAGTACGACGGCCCGAACGTCGGGTCGTCCGGTCCGCGCAGGTCGACGCCGCCGAAGCCGGTCATCGTGCACGGCTGGTCGGAGGTGTTCCGCCAGGACAGGATCGTCCGCTGCTGCCCCTCACCGGTGGGCTCGTTGACGGTGGCGGTGAGGATCGCATCGGTGCAGGGGGCCGCCGCAGTGGCCTGGTCCGCCGATCCGGCCGCCTGCTCGGGCGGCGCGGCCATCTCCCCGGTCGCCGACGGCGCCGGGTCCCCGCCACAGCCGGCGAGCAGCAGACCGGCGGCGAGCAGACCGGCCACGAACGGTGCGCGTGTGGTTCGCATGTGGACACCCTGTCGCCCGGAACGGGGAACCCGCGCGGCGGAGCGGCGACGAGCACCCGTCCGTGGTCGTGCTCGTATCACGGCACGGCGACCGGCCGCCCCGGCAGCAGCCGCGCCGCCCCGGCCACCAGCAGCGCCGCGACGGCCACCACCCCGTAGGCGGTGCCGACCGGATCGGCCGAGGCCGCGGTCAGGAACCCGACCAGCGTCACCCCGGCCGAGGCGAACAGCTGGACGACGATGAACAGCGCCGCGGTGCCCTGCGCGATCGACTCCCGGGGGAGCACCCGGTACAGCCCGGCGAAGGTCGGTGCGGCGACCGCGCCGAAGCCCAGCCCGAGCAGGAACACCACGCCGAGCACCGCGCCGGCCGGCCAGCGGCCGTGCCCGGCCAGGACGAGGACCGCGGTGGCCGCGGTGACCAGCGCCCCGCCGCGGACCAGGATCCGCGGCCCGGTGCGGTCGCTGACCCGCCCGGACAGCGTCATCGAGATCATCAGGCCCAGCCCGAGCACGGCCACCGGGAACGCCCGGCCAGCCGGATCGAGCGCCGGGAGCACGGTGAGCTGGGTGTACATCACCAGGCCGACCGCGCTCATCACGCCGAGCGCCGCCGCGAACGACGGGATCCGCAGCAGCCGCACGTCCAGCAGCGGGGCGGGCGCGCGCAGCGCGTGCCGGACGTAGCCGGCCAGCAGCGCGAGCCCGAGCACGACGCAGACGCCGACGGTCACCGCGCCGCTGCCCGCACCGGCCCGGTTCAGCCCGAGCAGCAGCAGCACGAACCCCGGTGGCAGCAGGAGCAGCCCGCGGACGTCGACGGCGGCCCGCTCGCCGGTCGAGCGCGTGCCCGGCACCAGCCGCCAGGCCCCGAGCGCCACCAGCCCGGCGAGCGGGACGTTCAGCCAGAAGATCCACGGCCACGCGCCCGCCCCGACCAGCGCGCCACCGATCAGCGGGCCGGCCACCGGGCCGACGTTGATCACCAGCGAGACCAGCCCCATCACCCGGCCGAGGCCGGCGGCGGGTGCCACCATGCCGACCACCGCGATCGCGGCCGGCTCCAGCAACCCGCCGGACAGGCCCTGCACCGCCCGGAACACGACCAGGCTCTGCAGGTCCCAGGCGAACCCGCACAGCAGCGAGCTCAGCGCGAAGCCGACCAGCGCGGCCTGCAGCAGCCGGGCCGGGCCCCAGCGCGCGGACAGCCAGCCGACCAGCGGGACCGAGGCGGACGCGGCCACCAGGTAGACGACGGTGACCCAGACGATGCCGGAGATCGGCGCACCCAGCTCGGCGCCGAGCGCTCCCAGCGTGGAGGTGACGGTGGTCCCGGTGAGCACGGCCATGAACGCGGCGAGCGCCATCGAGGCGAGGACCCGGCGCGTCCCCGGTGCACCGGCGACCCGCGCCGACTCGGTTGTCATGCACGTGAAGCTACTAAACGGTGTAGTAAAGTTCAACGCCGTTCAGGTAGTGCGTTGCTAGGCTCGGGTCGTGGGCACGACGACGGACATCGGGGACGCGCCGACGGCGCGCAAGCGCGACAAGCGGCGCGCCATCCTCGACGCCGCCGCACCCGTGTTCGGCGAGGCGGGCTACGAGCGGGCGAGCGTGGACGCGATCGCCGGGGCCGCCGGTGTCTCGAAGCCGACCGTCTACTCCTACTTCGGCGGCAAGGAGCAGCTGTTCCGGGAGACCATGGCCGACGTCGCCCGGCAGGTGAACGAGGTCTCCTACCGGCACGTCATCGCGCTCGACCTGCATCCCGACCGGTTCCGGGCCGGACTGCACGAGCTCGGCGTCGCACTCACCCGCTGCCAGCGCGACGGGTGCGCCGCGTCGCTGTCCCGGCTGGTCCTCGCCGAGAGCCGGCGCGATCCGGCCGTGTTCGAGGAGGTCCGCCGGGCCGGGTTCGGGCCGATCCGGGAGGCGCTCGCCGGGCGGCTCGCCCGGCTCGGCAACGCCGGGCTGCTCGACATCGACGACGCCGACGTCGCCGCCCAGCACTTCATCGCGCTCACCCAGTCCCAGCTCCCCGAGCTGACGGCGGGCGGATCCGCCGAGGCCGACGAGGACCTCGTCGCCTCGGCGGTGGCGCTCGGCGTGGACGCGTTCCTCCGCGCCTACGCGCCCGGCCGCTGAGCCGCCGCTACGGGACCAGCTCGACCCAGCCCCGGATCACCTCCGGCGTCACCTGGTCGGCGAGCTCGGGATGGTTCTCCCGGACGTGCTGCTGGACCCGGCGGACCAGCACCTGCTCGTCGCCGTCGCGGACCTCGTAGCCGCACTCGCAGCTGACCTGATGGAGCATGGCGGACTCCCCTGCGGGCAGGGACGGGATCGCGTCCCGTCCGTCGAACTGTGGATATCCGAAGGGTCCCGGAGGTCGTTGCGGCGACGTTGTCGCGACGTGGCAGCGACCTTGTCACCATGACACGGTGCGGATCCAGCTGCATGGGGCCTTCGTCGTCGAGCACGACGGCCGTCCGGTCGACGCGCGGCTGCCCGGACGGCGGGGCCGCCTGCTGGTGGCCTACCTGGCTGCCCACCGGTCGGCGGCGGTCGACCGGTCCGCGCTGATCGAGGTGCTGTGGCGGCCCGGCGTCCCGGACCCCGGCGCGCCACGGGTGTTCGACTCGGTGCTGTCGAAGACCCGCGGCGCGCTCGCCCCCGCCGAGATCCGCGGCCGGTCCGGGCTGCGGCTGGTGCTGCCGTCCGGCGCGTCCGTCGACTCCGACCGGGCGGCGGCCGCCCTGCACGACGCCGAGTCCGCGGCGGGCCGCGGCGACTGGCGGCGGGCGTGGGCGCAGGCGCTGAGCGCCGTGTTCGTCACCCAGCGCGAGTTCCTGCCCGGGTTCGACGACGAGTGGGTCCAGCAGCGGCGGGCCGAGCTCCGGCCGGCCCACGACCGGGCCATGACCTGCTACGCCGAGGCGTGCCTGCGGCTGGGCGGCGCCGAGCTGACCGGTGCCGAGCGCTGCGCGCGCCGGCTGGTCGCGGCCGATCCGCTGGCCGAGCGCGGTCACCTGCTGCTGATGCGGGCGCTCGACGCCCAGGGCGACCGGGCCGCCGCGCTGGCCGTCTTCGCGCGGCTGCAGCGGACCCTGCGCGACGAGCTCGGCATCTCGCCCGGCCCGGAGGCCGCCGCGCTGCACCGCGCGCTGCTGCGCGACACCGGGTAGCGGGGCGGCCCGCCGTCACCCCGGGCCGTGGCGGACCTCGGCGGTGTCCCACGGCCGGGCGCCGAACTCCGCGGACGCCGGCCGGATGCCGTCGCCGCCGGCGATCGTGTCGTCCACCGCCGACAGGGCGAGGGTGGCGAGCACGGCGGCGAGCACCAGCCCGGTGACGACGAGGGCCCGCCGGCAGTTCGACGTGCCGGGTACCTCGGGCGGCGTCTGGGCCGCGGCGACGGCGTGCCGGTCGCTGTGGCGGTGCCGCTGCCACGCCTGGAACCGGAGCCACTCCTCGTGCTGCAGCCGGTCCATCGGCTCCCCGGCCGACCTGTCCACTCCCCGACCTCCACCGTCCGGACGAACCCGTATGAGCTGTTCAGACGTCCTGTCGAGTACGGCGTCCGGCGTGTTTCCCCAGCTCATCAACTCTGATGACGAGCCGGGCGGTCAGCCGGAGGCCAGCGCGGAGACGGTCGCGGCGATCGTCACCGTGTTGAAGACGAACGCGATCACCGCGTTCGCCGTGACGGTCCGGCGCATCTCGCGGGAGAGCACGGTGACGTCGGTGGTGCCGAACGTCGTCATCACCGACACCGCGAAGTACACGTAGTCCGCCCACTGGGGCACGCCGCCGCCGGGGAACCGCAGGGCGGCCCGGTCCTCGACGAGGTCGTCCGCGTGGAACGCGACCGCGAACGAGACGAGCACGCACACCCACCCGACCACGATGAGGGCGACCGCCACCGCGATCCGGGCCCCGTCGGGCAGGCTGCCGCCGCCGTGGCCGGGCAGCCACAGCACCGCCACGGCCAGCGCGGTCGCCACGATGAAGATCGAGACACCCGGGCCGGGGGCGGTGCCCAGCACGTAGCGCTCCAGGACGGTCCCGCGGCTCTCCCGGCGCGCCCAGCCGTGGATCTGGGCCGGCGTCGCCGACACGAAGGCGGTGATCGTCAGCACCAGGTAGGCGCTCAGGTAGATGAGCAGGACCACCACCCAACCGTCGACGACGGCGAGGGTCGTGTCCTGCGTCCGGAGGATCACGACGGTCGCGATCCCGCCGAGCACGGCGAGGGCCGAGCTCGCACCGGAGCGGCGCCACTCGGGCAACCAGAACCGGGCCGATCCCTCCCGCATCGCGCAGCCCTCCTCCGGTCGGCCCGGGTGCCCGCTGCGGCCGGGGCGCGTCCGGAGGGAACGCTAGCCCCTGTGTCGCGGATCTCCGCACCGGACGGGTCGTCCGGCCCGTCCGGCATTGACCGTGCCGCTGCGGCACGGCCTCTACTGGGACCGACGACGGAGAGGGGCGAGCACGGTGTGTGCAGCGATCACAGTGGACCGGGACCCGACGGAACGGACGCGGCCGTGAGCGGGCGCCGGACCGGGCGCCGGCTGGTGGCGGCGCTCGCCGCGGCGCTGGTGCTGGCCGGGCTCGTCACGGCCGGATCCGCCGCGGCCCGGGACCGGGGCGCGGGGACCGACCGCATCGGCAGCTACTCCTCGTCCGAGGGGCACCTGGCGTACCAGGTGCACGTCCCGCCGTCCTGGCGCCCGGACCGGCCGATGCCGGTGATGGTGGCGGTCCACGGCTGCGGCATGACCGGCTACGGGCTGAACTCGATGAAGTCGATGACCCGGTTCGACGAGCTCGCCGACCGGGAGGGCTTCCTCGTCGTCTACCCGACCCAGTCGTTGCTGCGCAACGGGTTCCTCTGCTGGAACTCGCTGTCCCCCGAGCACCAGGACCGGGACCGCGGCGAGCCGGAGCTGCTCGCCGGCGCCGTCCGCCAGGTGATCGAGGAGTACGGCGCGGATCCCGCCCGGGTGCACGTGTCCGGCGCGTCGTCCGGTGCCGGGACCGCGGTGATCCTCGGCGCCACCTACCCCGACCTGTTCGCGACCGTCACCTCGGTGGCGGGCGGCGAGTACCGCTTCCACCGGGCCGAGCACGACCTGGACGGCGTCTCGCCGGTCGACACCGCGCAGCTCGCGCTGGCGGCGATGGGGCCGCGGGCCCGCCAGGTCCCGCTGATCGTCGTGCAGGGCGACCAGGACGACGTCGTGCGACCGTTCATGGCCGAACGCCTGGTGCACCAGTGGCTGGTGCTCGGGGCGCTCGTCGCGACCGGCCGGCCGGACGTCGACACCACGCCGCACGCCGTCGAACGCGTCGAACCGCCCGGTGCGCACCCCTACACCCGCACCACCCACCGGGTCCCCGGCCAGGCGACGATCGACTCCTACCTGGTCGAGGGCATGGGGCACACCTGGTCCGGGCCGCGGGCGTCCGGGACGTTCACCGACCGGGCCGGGCCCGACCTGTCGACGATCGTCTGGGAGTTCGCGTCGGAGCGGCCGCTGCGGTGATGCGGCGGGCTGTCCGCACACCATCGGCCTCCGTCCCCGTGGATGAACGGCTCGGCTCCGCACGTTGAACCGGCTGGACCGTCCGGCCTAGTGTTCCCTCGATCTTGCGGGGGTGTCGCAGACCGTCCTCCCGTCACCCGGAGAAGGAGACCCCCGTGCGCCGCACGTTCCTGTCCATCGCAGCCGCCCTACTGGCGTTCACCGTTCTCGCCGGCTGCAGCAGCGGTGGCTCCGGCAGCTCGGACACGCTGCGGATCGGCACCGAGGGCACCTACAGCCCGTTCAGCTTCCAGGGCCCGGACGGCGAGCTCACCGGCTACGACGTCGAGGTCGCCCGCGCCGTCGGCGCCAAGCTCGGCCGCGAGGTCGAGTTCGTCCAGACCCCGTGGGACTCGATCTTCGCCGCGCTGGAGTCCCAGCGCATCGACCTGGTCGCCAACCAGGTCACGATCAACGAGGAGCGGCAGGCCCGCTACGACCTGTCCACCCCGTACACCGTGTCCGAGGGCGTGATCGTCACCCGCGCCGACGACACCACCATCAGCACCCTCGCCGACCTGCAGGGACGCACCACCGCGCAGTCCGCGACCAGCAACTGGGCCGACGTCGCCCGCGAGGCCGGCGCGAACGTCGAGGCCGTCGAGGGCTTCGTGCAGGCCGTGCAGCTGCTCAAGGACGGCCGGGTCGACGCCACCGTCAACGACACCCTCGCCGTCGGCGAGTACGAGCAGACCACCGGCGACACCGGAGTGAAGGTCGCCGGCACCACCGGCGACACCAGCGAGCAGGCGTTCGCCGCCCGCAAGGACAGCGGGCTGATCGCCGACGTCGACCGCGCACTGGCCGAGCTGCGGGCCGACGGCACGCTGGCCCAGCTGTCCGAGAAGTACTTCGGCGCCGACGTCAGCGGCCGGTAGGTGGATCCCGCCACCTGGGAGCTGATCGGCCGCAACCTGTGGCCGATGCTGCGGGCGACGGTCACCATGACCATCCCGCTCACCGCGATCAGCTTCGTCATCGGTCTCGTACTGGCACTGCTGCTGGCGCTGGCCCGGATCTCGTCGATCGCGCCGCTGTCCTGGCTCGCCCGGGTCTACATCTCGATCATCCGCGGCACGCCGCTGCTGGTGCAGCTGTTCATCGTCTTCTACGCGCTGCCGCAGCTCGGGCTGGTGATCGACCCGTTCCCGTCGGCGATCATCGCGTTCAGCCTGAACGTCGGCGGCTACGCGGCCGAGGTGATCCGGGCGGCGATCCTCAGCATCCCGAAGGGGCAGTGGGAGGCCGCGCAGACCATCGGCATGGGGTACCCCACCACGCTGCGCCGGGTGATCCTCCCGCAGGCCGCGCGGACCGCCGTCCCCCCGCTGTCGAACACGCTGATCTCGCTGGTCAAGGACACCTCGCTGGCCTCGACCATCCTGGTCACCGAGCTGCTGCGGGTGGCGCAGCTGGCGGCGGCGCCGACGTTCGACTTCTTCGCCCTCTACGGCGTCGCCGCGGTGTACTACTGGGTGCTCTGCCTGCTGCTGTCCTCGGTGCAGGTACGGGTGGAGACACGGCTGGAGAGGTACGTGGCGCGATGAGCGACCTGCTGACCGTGCGGGGCCTGCGGAAGTCCTTCGGGACGCTGGAGGTGCTGCGCGACATCTCGTTCGACGTGCCGGCCGGGTCCGTCACCGCGGTGATCGGGCCGTCCGGGTCGGGCAAGACGACGGTGCTGCGCTCGCTGAACGCGCTCGACCGGCCGGACGCCGGGGTGATCGGCATCGGCGACGTCACCGTCGACTTCGGCGGCCCGGTGGACCGGGCGACACTGGCCCGCTTCCGCGCCCAGAGCGCGATGGTCTTCCAGGCGCACAACCTGTTCCCGCACCGCACGGTGCTGCAGAACGTCGTCGAGGGCCCGATCGTCGTCCAGAAGCGCCCGCGCGAGCAGGCGGTCGCCGACGCCCGGCGGCTGCTCGACCAGGTGGGCCTGGCCGAGAAGGCCGACCAGTACCCGTACCAGCTCTCCGGCGGCCAGCAGCAGCGCGTCGGGATCGCCCGGGCGCTCGCCCTGGAACCGCAGCTGATGCTGTTCGACGAGCCCACCTCGGCACTGGATCCCGAGCTCGTCGGGGACGTCCTGCGGGTGATCAAGGACCTGGCCGCCGGCGGCTGGACGATGGTGATCGTGACCCACGAGATCCGGTTCGCCCAGCAGGTCGCCGACCAGGTGCTGTTCGTCGACGGCGGGGTGGTCGCCGAGTCCGGGCCGCCGGCGCAGGTGCTGGTGGAGCCCGGGCAGGCCCGCACCCGGCAGTTCCTCGCCCGCATCCTGGACCCGATCTAGCGGCCGCCCGCAACCGGACCGGCGGCGGCGGTGTTCGGACCACCGGACACCCGTCACCGACCCGGAGGCAGCGACATGACCACCATCCCGGCGGACCCGCACCTGGACGCGCTCGACTGGCCCCGGCTGGCCGAGCAGCTGGACACCGACGGGGTGGCCGTGACCCCGCCGCTGCTGGACCCGGCGCGGTGCGACGAGATCACCGCGATGTTCGACGAGCACGACCGGTTCCGCTCCACCGTCCGGATGGCCCGCCACGCGTTCGGCGAGGGCAGCTACCGGTACTTCACCGAGCCGCTGCCGGAGCTGGTGCAGACGCTGCGCACCGAGCTGTACCCGCCGCTGGCGCGGATCGCGAACGGCTGGGCGCGCCGGCTCGGTGAGGACGGCTTCCCGGAGACCCTGGACGGCCTGCTGGACGCCTGTGCCGCGCAGGGGCAGACGAAGCCGACGCCGCTGGTGCTGCGCTACGGCGAGTCCGGCTACAACTGCCTGCACCAGGACGTCTACGGCGACCTGACCTTCCCGCTGCAGTTCCTGGTCATGCTGTCCCGCCCGGACGTCGACTTCACCGGCGGCGAGAGCGTGTTCGTCGAGCAGCGGCCCCGGCAGCAGTCCCGCCCGATCGTGCTGCGGCCGGGGCAGGGCCAGGCCGTGATCTTCCCGGTGCGCACCCGGCCGCGCCGCGGCACGCGGGGTGACCACCGGGTCCAGATGCGGCACGAGGTCAGCGCCGTGCACAGCGGGAACCGGCACGTGCTCGGCATCATCTTCCACAACGCGCGCTGAGCCGGTGGGTGCAACCGGGCCGCCGGCGGTGGTGTTCTGCACGACATGACCGACGACCCCGGCGCGGGCGCCGACGGCCGTGCCGACGCGCTCGCCGACGCGCTCGCCGCCGATCTCGATGCCGGGTTCGTCGGGCTCGTCGACACCCACCGGGACCTGCTGTTCTCGGTGGCCCGCAGCATCGTGCACACCCCGGCCGACGCCGAGGACCTCGCCGCCGACGCCCTGCTGCGCGCCTACCGGGCGCTCTGCGGGTACCCGGCGGAGCGGATCCGGGCGCTGCGGGTGCGCCCGTGGCTGCTCACGATCCTGCGCAACACCGCACGCAACCGGGCCCGGGACGCCGGCCGCCGCCCGGCGCCCCCGCCGCGCCACGACCCGTCCGACGCGACGGTGCCCGAGAGCCCGAGCACCGAGCCGGGCCCGGCCGAGCTGGCCGAGCGCGGCGAGCTGCAACGCGCGCTCGGCATCGCACTCGGTGCGCTGCCGGAGGTGCAGCGGACCGCGGTCGTGCTCCGGCACGTCCAGGGACTGCCGACCGCCGAGATCGCCCAGGTGATCGGCTGCGCGGAGGGCACCGCGAAGTCGCACGTGTCCCGCGGGCTCACCGGCCTGCGCGCCGTCCTGGCCGCACGCCCCCGTCCCCTCGAAGGGAGACCCCACCCATGACCCCGCCGACCCCGGCCACCCCGCCCACCGACCCGCTGCTCGCCGCACTCACCGGGCTCGGTGCGACCGCCCCGGCCGGCTTCGACGACCTGGTGTTCACCCAGTGGACGAACGCCCCCAGCCGGCTCGGCGACGTCCGGGTCGCGTTCGCCGCCGACGGCGCGCAGTTCGTGCGCCCGGTCGCCGGCACCGACGACGCCACGTTCGCCGCCGAGTACCGCAGCCGGTTCGCCCGGCCGCTGCGCCCGGCCCGGCGGCTGCCCGCGGGGATCGGCCCGGCGCTGCGCGGCGCCGCCGGCGCGCGCCCCGAGCTGGACCTGGCCGCCGGGAGCCCGTTCGAGCGGGCCGTGCTCGCCGCGACCCGGCGGATCCCGGCCGGGCAGGTCCGCCCGTACTCCTGGGTCGCCCGGGAGGCCGGGCATCCCGGGGCGGTCCGCGCGGCCGGCACCGTGCTGGCCCGCAACCCGCTGCCGCTGCTCGTGCCCTGCCACCGGGTCGTCCGCGCCGACGGCGCGCTCGGCGGCTACATGTTCGGCCCGGACCGCAAGGCGGAGCTGCTCACCGCCGAGGGCGCCGATCTCACCGAGCTGGCGTCGCTGACCCGGGCGGGTGTGCACTTCCTGGCCAGCGACACCACCGGGATCGTCTGCTTCCCGACCTGCCGCGACGCCCGCCGGATCACCCCGGCGCACCGGCACGGCTTCCGCACCCTCGACGACGCCCGCCGGGCCGGCTACCGGCCGTGCCGCACCTGCCGGCCGGCCGCCGCCTGACGACGTGACAGCCGAGCAGCCCGCCGCGCGCCGGTGGACCCTGCTCGACGCCGACGGCCGCCCGTACCCCGCTCCGGGGCCCGGCACCCTGGGCGGGCACCGGCGGCAGCGGATCTACGGGCGCCTGGACTGCCCGTCCGCGAACCGGGCCATCGCCCGCGGCCACTACCTGCGGCACCGGGTCTTCTTCGCCGACGAGGCCACCGCGGTCGCCGCCGGGTACCGCCCGTGCGCGGTGTGCCTCCCGGACCGCTTCGCCGCCTGGAAGCAGCGGTGCGGACCGGAGGGCACCTGACCCGGCCGCGTTCCCCGGTGCAACCGACGACGCCGTCCGGGGTTCTGCACCGTGACAACCGCACAGCCGCACAGCCGCACAGCCGCAGGAGCACCTCGTCATGTCGATCCCGGCCACCGCCACCCGCCGCACCGTCGTCCGCGACACCAGCCTGGGGCCGATCACCCTCTCCGCCTCCCCGCAGGGCCTGACCCGCCTGCGCCTGGGCCGCCCCGCCACGGCCGCGCACGATCAGCGGCCCGGGCCCGGCAGCGCCGAGCACGCGCTGCTGGAGCAGGCCGTCGCCGAGCTCGGCGAGTACCTGACCGGTCTCCGCAGCACGTTCGAGGTGCCGGTCGACCTGTCCGGCGTCGAGCCGGAGCACCGCCGGGTGCTCGACGAGCTGTGCGCGACCGGCTACGGGCGCACCCGCAGCTACGGGGAGCTCGCCCGCGCCGCGGGCCTGACCGAGGACGGCCCGCGCCGGGCCGGGGCGGCCTGCGCGCGCAATCCGGTCCTGATCGTCGTCCCGTGCCACCGGATCGTGTCGGCCACCGGGGCGCTCACCGGCTACGCCGGCGGCCTGCCCGCCAAGAGGGCGCTGCTCGCCCTGGAGCGCGGCCAGTTCCCGCTCGACGCCGGCGACCTCAGCGGGAGCCCCCGGTAACGCACGTCCGGTTGCCCGATCGCGGACGCGCCGTGTGACAGATTGACGATGTCAATGTAGCGTTTACATCGTGAAGGAGAACCTGACAGAAGCCGTCCGGGCCCTGCGCGGCCGGGCCGACGCACTCCTCGCCGCCCGCGTGCTCACCGCCGACGAGGACTGGGCGGGCGCCGTCGAGCGGGCGCTGGCCGTCCGGTCCGCCGCCGACGACGTGGTGCGTGCCGTCGTGCACGAGGCGCGACGGGCCGGCGCGACCTGGCAGGTCATCGGCGACGCACTCGGCGTGAGCCGGCAGGCCGCCTTCCAGCGCTACGGGAAACCGATCGACCCCAGAACCGGAGAACCCATGAACACCACCCCCCTCGCCGGCGCCACCGATCTCGCCACCACGACGGTCGAGGACCTGGCCGCCGGCCGCTGGTCGCGCGTCACCGCGCAGTTCGACCCGACCATGCGCGAGGGCCTGTCGGAGGACGCGCTCGCCGCCGCCTGGGCACAGATCATCGGCCTGTCCGGGGCCTTCGAGACGCACGGCGAGCCGGAGGTCTCGCGGGCCGGCGACCTGACCGTCACCGACACCCGGCTCACGATGGAGGCCGGCGACTACACCGCCCGCATCAGCTACCGCGACGACCGCACCATCGCGGGCCTCTACATCCTCCCCGCGGACGCGTCGTGACCACGACGTCCGCCGGCGGCGCGAACCCGGCCACGGCCCCGTCCGCGACCGGGGCCGCCGGCCGCGCGGCCGGCATCGACCTGCGGTCGATCCTCGTGTTCCTCGTCGTGGCGTTCGGGCTCGCCTGGCTCGTCACGCTCCCGCTCTGGCTCGGCGACGGGCTCGCCGAGCCCTCGTTCACACTCGTGGCCGCGGTCATGATGACGACCCCGGCGATCGCCGCCCTCGTAGTCGTGTTCCTCGTGGAACGGCCGGCGCACCGGTGGCGGGCCCTCGGGCTGTGGCCGCTGCGACCGTTCGGGAGGTTGTTCGGCTACATCGCGGCGGGCATCGCGGTGGCCATGGCGCTCGTCCTCGTCGCGCTCCCGGTCGGGGCGCTGCTCGGGGTGTACCCGGCCGACTTCACCGGCTTCTCCGCCTTCCGGGAGACCCTGGCGGCCCAGGTCGGCCCGGACCTGGTGCCCGGGTCGGTCGGCGTCATCGTCGCCACCCAGCTCGCCATGGTGCCGGTCGCCGCCGTCCTCGGCGTCCTCCCGGCGCTGGGCGAGGAGATCGGATGGCGGGGATGGCTGCTGCCGAAGCTGATGCCGCTCGGCGCCGTCCCGGCGATCCTGGTCTCCGGCGTCGTCTGGGGCACCTGGCACGCCCCGGTCCTGCTGCTCGGCTACAACTACCCGGACGCTCCGGGCTGGCTGGGCGTGCTCTCGATGGTCGGGATGTGCACCGTGGTGGGTGCGGTCTTCGGCTGGCTGCGGCTGCGGTCCGGATCGGTGTGGCCCGCGGCGCTGGCGCACTCCGCGTTCAACGCGACGGCCGGGTCGTTCCTGCTGTTCGCGATGGCCGGGGTGCCCGTGGACACCACGCAGGCGACCGTCCTCGGCTGGAGCGGGTGGATCGTCCCGCTGGTCGTGGTCGTCCTGCTCGTCGCCACCGGGCGGTTCGCGCCGGTGACGGAGCGGTCCGAGGACCGAGCGCTGTCGAGCTGATCCGGCGGTCGGCACCGCACGATCCCGGACCCGCCGGTAACCGCCGTCGATCATCACGCGAGCCGTGCGCACGCTCGTGGGCCGGCCGGCGCGGAAGTGTCGGTGCCCGTGCCTATCGTCCGCCACATGGGCGAGCCGGAGGCATTCGATCGGACACGTCGGGACTACGACGCCGTCGCCGAGATCTACGACGAGATGGTGCGGAGGGGCGACCTCGTCACCGATGCCTTCTGCACAGCGATGGTCGACACCTTCGCTCGTCTCGTCCGCACGGGCGGGTCGGAGAACGACGTGCTCGATGCCGGTTGTGGACCCGGCCAGTGGACCGACCACCTGGATCGGGCCGGCGTCCGGGCCCACGGGATCGATCTGTCGCCGGCCATGATCACGATCGCCCGTCGGCGTCGCCCCGACCTGCGCTTCGAGGTCCGCTCCATGCTCGAGCTGGACGCACCGGACCAGTCGATCGCCGGCATCCTGGCCGGCTTCTCGCTGATCCACACGCCGCCGGACCTCCTGCCCCGGATCCTGGCCGAGTTCGGCCGAGCGATCGAGCCGGGCGGGCCGCTCCTCGTCGGCGTGCAGGTCACCGACACCACGGGCGCCGACGGCTGGATCCCGTACGACCACAAGGCTTCGCCCGCCTACCTGTGGAACATGGACGTGCTCAGCGATCTGGTGCGCGTCCGTGGCTTCCGCGAGCTCGGGCGCATGCGCATCGCTCCGCCCGCCCCGGGCAAGCCCCCGGCCGGCTACCTGTTGATGCGCCAGGAAGCTCGCTAGTCCTCGGCTGGTCCGACTGATCGTGCGGCTGCACTGGTGCATCGGCTGTGCCCGGTCCAGATCGCCGGGCTGCTCGGGATCCCGGCCGCGACCGTGCATGCGGTCCTGGTGCGTTGCCGGATGAACCGGCTCTCCCGGATCGACCGGGTCACCGGCGAGCAGCTGCGCCGCTACGAGCACGTCCAACAGCTAGTCCTGCTTGGTCCAGGTGCAGCCACCGTTGAACTTGATGAACTCGCCGGCCTTGACCGTCACCGAGGTCGGGCCGTCGCTGAGGTCGTTGGCGATGATCGACGACGAGTCGCCGGTGTCGTCACTGAGCCGCGCCTGGTAACAGCTGCGTGCACCGGGCTCGGGTCCGGTGGTCTTGTAGCGGCCCTCCTCGACGTCCACTCCGACCTCGTAAGTGCCATCCGATGCCGATGTCGCCGGGCCGCTCGTCCCGGAGGTGGAGGTGTCGCCGGCGTTGACCGGGGCCGCCGAGGAGACGAGCGGGAACTCGTACTGCGGGCACAGGTTGCGGTGCGCGGCGTCGATCATGACTGCGGCGACCTCGGGACCGAACTTCGTGGTGCCGAACTCGGCGACGAAGTCCTCCCGGCTGTAGGCCTGGAAAGCCATCACGTCGCATGCTCCCCAGCCCAGGTCGATCATGGATTGTTCGCTGATCGTGCTCGTCAGGCCGGGGGTGTCGAGCACGTCCGCGACGAACGCCTCCTCCGCAGTAGGTGTGCTCGCAGTAGGACTCGTAGATGCAGCAGAGTTCGCCGTGTCGGCGGAACGGTCGGTGGCCAGTGCCACGGACACTCCGGCGACCAGCGCGACTGCTCCTACCAGGATTGCCCAGGGCCAACGTCGACGCCGACCGGCGGGCTGCTGCGTCTGGTTTGCCCTTGTCCCTGCCCGCTGCAGTGGGATCTCGCTCGGGGTCGCGGCCCGGTGGCGGGGCGGCTGCCATTGCTGATACCGAATCCACGCATCGTGCTGCTGCTCTGGTGTCATCGACTCCCAGGTCTGCTTGTCCATCGTCCCCGACCTCCACTGCACGGACGAACCCTGATTGGTCCGTTCGGCGGTCGTTTCGAGGACGATCTCCGGAACGTTTCCGCAGTTCATCAACTCCGATGAGCTGCTCCCCCGGTCAGCGGGGGAGAACACGATTCCTCGACCCTGTCGCCGGACCTCGAATGTCATGGCCCGGATCCATGTCGCCGGCGGCGGCGGTGGGCCGTGCGAGGACGGTGACGTGGACGCCAAGGACCGTCGTCGGTCCGACCCGGGGGTGTCTCCTGTCGAACATCGCCTCGGCCCGCGATCCAGTGCGGCGAATCAAGACCCCTTGCTCAACATCTCTTAATCAATATATCTTGATTTGCATGCCGCGAGAGCCGTACACGTTGACCGATCCCGCCCGGCTGCGTGCCCTCTCGCATCCCTTGCGGGTGGAGCTACTGGAGGTGATCGGGTTGGAGCGGTCGGCGACCGCCACCCGCTGTGCAGAGCTCACCGGGCAGAGTGTGGCCAGTTGCGCGTACCACCTGGGGATCCTCGCGAAGTACGGGTTCGTCGAACCGGCCGATGGCGGACGCGGGCGGGAGAAGCCGTGGCAGCTGGTGACGTACGGACAGACCTGGGGCATCGAGGACGACATGGAGCCGGAGACGGCCATGGCCTCCGAAACCTTGTCCGAGATCTACATCGACCGTGCGGCGGAGAAGATGAAGCGCTGGCACCGGCGGTCGAGCCAGGAGGCCGCCCCGTGGCGGCACGCGGCCGGCTTCTGGGCCGGAACCACCTGGCTCACGGCCGAGGAGATGGCCGACCTCACCGAGCAGTTCGGCACACTCCTCCGCCGATACGAGGAGCGGGTGCACGACCCCGGAACCCGACCGGCAGGCGCACGCCCGGCAGAGGTCTTCCTCAGCACCTGGCTGCCGCACCCTCCGGACTACTCGGCACCCGGGCAGGCAACCACCACCGAGGACGCACACGAGGACTCGTCGTGAACGAGCACGTGTGGATCGAGCTCTCACGCATGCGGATGCGGGATCTTCGAACGGACGCCGCGGACGAGCGGATGGCCCGACGCATCCGTCGCAGCCGGCGAATGACCCATGTGGTGCGTCGCGGGTATGCCCGCGCCTGGTGGGCGCTGCGTCCCCGCGCCGCGGCATGGACGCCCGGCCTCTTCGAGTCGTGAGCCTCAGCGCTGGGTCAAGTCCGCTGTCCTGCGCAACCGACCGGGGATCACCGGCCCGGTCGCGGCGTTCCACCCGTCCCGCCCAGCCCTTCGGCGCTGGTCCTCGATCTCAGAGCGGTCGGCGGAGCCTCATGGCGGCCGCGGCACGACGGCCGCACCGATACGGCACGCGCGTCGTCGTCGCGTTGTCACACTGCCGGCTTCGCCCGGGGTATGAAAGATCCCCCGGTAGTCGAGCTACCAGGGGATTCTCGGAGCCGCCTGCGGGAATCGAACCCGCGACCTACGCATTACGAGTGCGTTGCTCTGGCCGTCTGAGCTAAGGCGGCGTGCTGCGGGTCAAGTGTAGCGACCGCCCACGAGCCTCCCGCGCAGCCCCCGTCACCCGGCGCCCCCGGCGTCCGGTACCGGTCCGCCGGCGAACGGGAACCGCGGACCGGCCTCCCACGGCCCGCCGTCGTAGCGCCACAGCGCCAGCCCGGTCACCGTCGCGTCCCACGGCGTGAAGCCCGCGGTGAGCGACGCGTGCAGTGCCCGGGCCCGCTCCGGGGTCACCTTGTTCTGCACGGTCACGTGCAGGTCGGACTTGCCGGCGTCCTGCCCGGTCAGGTGCTCGTGCCAGCGGGCGGCGAGGGACCGGCGCAGGGCGAGCAGCTCCGGCGAGTCCAGTGTGTACGCGACGCCGCGGCCGAGCGAGCGGATCCCGGACACCCGCGCGGTCATCGGTGCCCGCTCGGTGGCGACCGTGACGTCGGCGACCACATCGGACAGCGTCGGTGCGGGCAGCGCGTGGAACAGGGTGAGGTGCGCCCCGACCAGCAGGCGCTCGGGCGGGAAGTGCCGGGTGCGGAGCCCGTCGAGGTGGAGCCGGGTGGGCTCGTCGAGCAGGGCGGTGAGGATCAGCGGCCGGTCATCCACGGTGCAGCGCGGTCATCATCGCCTCGACCGCGATCCGCGGCTTGACGTTCTGTTCGAGCGCCTCCCGGCAGGCCAGCACCGCCTCCAGCCTGCGCAGCGACGACTCCGCCCCCCACTCGGCCGCGGCGAGCCGCACCTCGCGGTCCCGGTCCGGGTTGGTCAGTGCGACCTGCGCGCCGCACGCCACGACGATCGTGTCCCGGTAGAAACCGGCCAGGTCGACCAGCGCCCGGTCCAGGGCGTCGCGCTGGGTGCGGGTGGCGCGGCTCTTCTGCCGTTTCTCCAGGTCGCGCTCGGCCGCCTTCGCCGACCGGGCGGCCGCGGCGGCGCCCTTGCCGGTCCCGCCGGCACCCATGGCGACGGCCAGCTCCTCACGCTCCGCGTCGTCCCGGGAGGAGCGCAGCTCCTCGGCCTCGCCCTCCGCGGAGCGGATCAGCACCTCGGTGTGGAAGAACGCGTCACCGAGCCGGCGCAGCTTCGTCGGCACACCGAGGATCTCCTCCCGCCGGGCGCGGGCCTGGGCGTCGCGGGCCAGCCGGCGGGCCCGGCCGACGTGCCCCCCGCACACCGACGCGGCCCACTGCGCCTGCTCGGGATCGATCCCGTCGCGGTCGCGCAGCACTCCGGCGACGGCCTCCGGGGACGGGCTGCGCAGGTGCACCAGCCGGCAGCGGGAGCGGATGGTGACCGGGACGTCGTCCGGATGGTCGGACGGTGCGCACAGCAGGAACACCGTCTCCGGCGCCGGTTCCTCGACCGCCTTGAGCAGCGCGTTCGACGCGCCCTCGGTGAGCCGGTCGGCGTCGGCGATGATCACGATCTGCCAGCGCCCGGTGGCCGGCCTGCGGGCCGCGAGCTGCACCAGCGAGCGCATCTCGGCGACCGAGATCGACAGACCCTCGGGGACGATCTCGCGCACGTCGGAGTGCGTACCGGCCAGCACGGTCCGGCAGGCCGCGCACTCGCCGCAGCCCTGGTACGGGCACTGCAGCGCGGCCGCGAACGCCCGCGCCGCGTTCGAGCGGCCGGATCCGGGGGGTCCGGTGAACAGCCAGGCATGGGTCATCGCGGAGGGATCGGACGCGGCACCGCCCAGCTCGGCGACGGCGGCGGGCTGCCCGACGACGTCGGCCCAGACGCTCACGACGCCCCCTCCGGCGCCACGACGACGCCGGGTGCGGCCGGCAGCAGCGGCAGCACACCGTCGCCGACCCGGGCGGCGACCTCGTCGGGGTCGCCGTCGGCGTCGACGACGACGTGCCGGCCCGGCTCGGGGGCCAGCGCCCGGGCCAGCAGCCGCTGCACCCGGGCGTGCTCGATCCCGGCCACCCCGGGCTCCGTGCGGGACTGCGGCGCCCGGTCGAGCAGCACCGTCAGGTCGGGACGCAGGCCGCCGGTCGCCCACCGGGCGAGGCTCTCCAGCTCGCCGTCGTCCGGCCCGGTGCCGGTCTGCTCGGCGGCGACCCCGAACCGGGCGAGCGGGCCGGCCACGAACCGGTCCACGACGACGACGGCGCCGGCGGCGAGCGACGGCCGCACCACGCGTTCCACCAGGTCGGCCCGGACCGCGGCGGCGGCGAGTGCCCGCGCGCGCAGCCCCTCGAGATCGGCCGGACCGCCGGCGCGCTCCTGGTGACCGGGTTCGACGACGTCGTACCCCAGCCGGCGCAGCGTGCCCGCGAGCCGGCCGGCCTGGTCGACGGTGTCCTGCGGCGTCGCGCCCTCGACCGCGATCAGGACGCCGGCGCCGGTCCGTCGCTCGCCGGAGCGCAGCGCCGAGACCAGGTCCCTGACCAGCGGCTCGAACCCGCGGTCGTCCATCTGCCGGTAGGCGATGGTGCCGACCACGGCGGCGACGAGGCCGCCGCCCGCCAGCACGAACCGGGTGCCGTCGACCAGGAACTCGGTCCCGCCGATCGTGATCGGCCGGGTCGCGACGAGGCCGACGACGATCGGCACCAGCGACATCGAGCCGAGCAGCACCAGCCGCACCAGCGACTGGACGAAGGCGTTGATCCGGCCGCGGATCCCGTCCGCGACCTGGGTGCCGATGATCGTGAGGCCGGTGAGGAACGCGATCCCGGCGAAGGCGCCGACGAACATCACCGCGGCGATCGCCATGAACAGGTGCACGGCCACCGCGACGACGACGAGCGACAGCCCGGCCGCGACGATCGCGGTGCCGAACAGCCGGTTGTGCGGCAGCCGCTGGGCCAGCCGCGGGCCGATCCCCATCCCGATCGCCAGTCCGGCGAAGACGGACCCGAACAGCACCGAGTAGGCGGCGTCGCCGCCGCCGAGGCTGGACGCGTAGAGCTTGGCGGTGGCGATCACCGCGCCGCCCGCGGTGAAGGCGCCGACGATGCCGATGACCAGGCCGCGCACCAGCGGGGTGTCGATCACGAACCGGAAGCCGTCACGGAGCAGGAACAGCATCGACGGCGGCGCCTGCCTGCGGTCCGCGGCGCCCGGCCGCCCGGACACCTCGGGGATCCGGAAGAACACGACCAGCGCGGAGATCAGGAAGGCGAACGAGTTGACGAACAGCGCGATGTGGACGGCCGTCGCCGGGTCGGCGTCGATCAGCGGGGCGAGCTTGCTGACCAGCGCGAACAGCCCGGCGCCCGCGAGCACCGCGACGCCGTAGGTGACGACCAGGCCGAGCTGGGCGGCGGCCTCCATCTGGTCCGGTCGGCGCAGCAGGTTGGGGACCGCCGCGTCCTTCGCCGGGATCCAGAACATGGTGCACAGCTCGATCAGCAGGGTGACCACGAGCAGCCACCACAGCGACCCGACGAACGGGATCGAGATCAGCAGTCCGAACTTCAGCAGGTCGCAGGTGACCATCACCTTGCGCCGGTCGAACCGGTCGGCCAGCACCCCGGCCAGCGGCCCGAACAGCAGCGACGGGATCAGCTTCGTCGCGACGACACCGCCCAGCGCGAAGCTCTGCGCGGTGTAACCGGCGCCCGCGGTGAGATGGGTGGCCAGCGAGGTGAGCGCCAGCAGCGACATCCACTCGCCGGTCGAGGTGAGCGCGGTGACCGACCACAGCCTGCGGAACGCGGGGATGGCCAGCACCGACGACACCCGGTGCGCGGTGGAGGCGGGCTGCGGCGACGCGGACGTGACGATCGCGGCTCACCTCCTCACGGATCGCGACCGTGCGGACGGCGGCAGTCGGGGACCGTCCGGATCACCAGCGTAGTCGGGGGGTCCGACGGTCCGCGGACGGCGCCGGGCCCCTCAGAAGATGGCCGACAGCGTCTGGATGATGATCACCAGGTAGATCGCCACGAAGACCAGCGTGAAGGCGCGCGCGCCGTTGCGGCCCCGGGTCAGCCGGGAGAAGCCGATCAGGCCCGGCTCCAGGTCCACCGGGGGGCGCGCCGACACCGCGGGCGGCCGGTAGATCAGCCCGTTCGGTTCGGCGGCGGCCCGCGGACGACGGGGTGCGGGCAGCTCGCGGGCCGGGCCCGCGGGGGCCCGGCGGGGTGCGGGCAGCTCGGGGGGCCCGGGGTCCGGGGTGCGCGGCCCGGGGACCGTCCCGGTGCGGGACGCGCGCGGGGGGCCCGGCGGACGGGTTCCGGTCCGGGTCGCCGGCGGGGTGGGCTCGGTGCCGGTGCCGGTGCCGGGCACCGGAGCAGGGTCGGCCACGGGGGTGGCCTCGGCCGGCTCGACATCAGCAGCCGGGTCGGCAGCGTCAGCACCGTCGGCCACATCGGCACCGTCGGCACCGTCAGCACCGTCGGCACCGCCGGTCGGCTCGGCAGCACCGGCTGGGTCGGCAGCGTCGGCGCAGTCAGCACCGTCGGCCACATCGGCACGGCCGGTCGGCTCGGCAGCAACAGCCGGGTCCGCAGCGTCGGCACCGTCCACCGGGCCGGCGGCGTCGACCTGGTCGGCGGCGTCGACCGGGTCGGCACCATCGGCCGGCTCAGCAGCGTCGGAGGGCCCGGGCGTGTCCACATCCCCGGCCCGGCCGCCCCCGGCCGGCAGATCGGTGCGGTCGGCGGGACCGGGCCTGTCGGCCGGGTCCGGGGCCTCCATCGGGCCGCTGCCGGGCCCGGGACCGGCCGCCGCACCCCCGGCCCGCTCCGCGGCGAGCCGCGCCGCCTCACGCTCGGCGACCAGCCGCGCCACGCCCCAGCGTCCGTCGTCGACGGGGGCCGGCGCGGTGCGCCTGCTCCTCCACCGCACGGCCATGCCCGCATGCTAGGCCGTGACCAGGTCCGATGCCTCGTCGCGAAGCGGTATGCCGCCGACGCCCGCCCGACCGGGTGACGGGCGGGACCCGGTGGTCAGCCGCCCTCGGGCGGTTCGCCGCCGTTCTCACCGGGCGGGGGACCGCCGTCGCCCTGGTCGCCCTGCGGCGGTCCGCCCTCCCCGGGCGGCGGGCCGTCGCCCTCCGGCGGGGGCGTCCCCTCCGGCGGCCCCGGCGGTGGCGGCGGGGCCGGCACCGTGCCGCTGCTGACCTGCAGGGTCACCTGCTCGCCCGGCAGCGCCGCACCGCGCGGCTCCTGCCCGACGACGGTGCCCTCCGGGGCCCGGTTGTCCACCGTGCGGGTCGTCACCTGCCAGCCCGCGCCCTCCAGCTCGGCACGGGCGGCACCCACCGAGCGACCGACGACGTCCGGGATCCGGGACTCGGCGCCGCCGTCGAGGTAGCGCGGATCGGCCGGCGGGAGCGGGGTCGGCGGCGTGTCCGCCAGCAGCGGCGACACCGCGCCGTACCAGGTCCGGGCCGGCGTCTTCCCGCCGAAGATGTTCCCGTTGCTGCAGGCGAACGGGCCGTTGCCGCCGTCGCACAGCGGTCGCGGGGAGTTCGAGTTGTCGAACGTGATGACCGCGCCGGACATCTCCGGCACCGCCCCGAGGAACGCCGCCGACTTGTTCTGCTGGGTGGTCCCCGTCTTGCCTGCCATCGGCCGCGTCCAGCCCGCCGCCCGCGCCGCCGCCGCCGACGTGCCGGAGATGTCGTCCTTGCTCATCCCGTGCACCATCGTGTTGGCCAGGCCCGGCTCGACGGCCTGCTGGCAGGGCTCCTCGGTGATCGGGACGTCCTCGCCGTTCGCGTCGGTGATCGAGTCGATCGGCGACGGCGGGCACCACATGCCCTCGGAGAACAGCGTCGCACCGACGTTCGCGAGCTCCAGCACGCTGGTCGGCGTGACCCCGAGGGTGAACGACGCCAGCTTCTGCTCCTTGATCACCTCGGCGATCGACCGGTCGGTCCGGCGACCGGAGCCCGGATCGACGAACGGCGTCGTCGCCAGGGACTTCATGCCCAGCCGGACCGCCATGTCGACGACGTCCGGGACGCCGGTGAACTCCTCCAGCTTGATGAAGGCGGTGTTCGGCGACTGGGCGAGCGCGTCGGTCAGGCTCATCCGCGGCGGGAGGCCCTCGCTGGCGTTGCGGACCGGGATCGGGCGGCCGCCGCCGTCGGTGTAGATCGGGGACGCGTAGCCGGACGGCGGGACCTGCATCGAGTAGTTGATGCCCAGGCCCTTCTCCAGCGCGGTCGCCGCGGTGAAGACCTTGTACGTCGAGCCGGCGCCCAGGTTCACCGGCTGGTACGGCAGGCCGTAGCTGGTCTCCTCGGCGTCCGCGTTCAGCCCGAACGTGCGGCTCGAGCCCATCGCCAGCACCCGGTGCTTGTCCTTGCCCGGCTGCACCAGCGACATCACGTTCGCGACGTTCGGCGTGTCCGGCGCGACCTCGCGGTCCAGCGCGGCCTTGACCTCCTGCATCGCCCGCCGGTCCAGCGTCGTGCGGACCGTGTAGCCGCCGCGCAGGATCTGCTCCTCGGTGAAGCCCGCCTCGGTCAGGTACTGCACGACGTACTTGCAGAAGAAGCCGGTGTCGCCCGCGCCGATGCAGCCGTTCGGCACCCGGACCAGCGGGTTCGCGATGCCGATCGGGGCCGCCATGGCCTGCTCCGCCTGCGCGTCGTCGATCATCCCCTGGCCGCGCATCTGGTCGATGACCACGTTGCGCCGCTGGGTGGCGGTCTCCGGGTGCCGGGCGGGGTCGTAGCGCGTCGTCGACTGGACCATCCCGGCGAGCAGCGCGGCCTGCGGGACCGTCAGCCGGTCCGGCGTGGTGTTGAAGTACGTCCGGGCCGCGGCCGCCACGCCGTAGGAGCCGTTGCCGTAGAACACCATGTTCAGGTAGCGGTTGAGGATCTCGTCCTTGCTGAGCTGGCGTTCCAGCTGCAGCGCGACCCGCGCCTCCTTGAGCTTGCGCGCGGCGGTCTGCTCGGTCGCCTTCAACCGCTCGGCCTCGGTCCGGGCCTCGACGTAGAGCATGTAGTTCTTGACGTACTGCTGGGTCAGCGTCGACGCACCCTGCACGACGTTGCCGGAGGTCGAGTTCGCGACGACCGCACGCAGCGTGCCCTGCCAGTCCACGCCGTCGTGCTCGTAGAACCGGCGGTC
This sequence comes from Pseudonocardia kongjuensis, assembly GCF_039526905.1. Taxonomy (NCBI): domain Bacteria; kingdom Bacillati; phylum Actinomycetota; class Actinomycetes; order Pseudonocardiales; family Pseudonocardiaceae; genus Pseudonocardia; species Pseudonocardia kongjuensis. Next base: position 428,014 of record NZ_BAAAJK010000007.1, read on the forward strand.
CTCGATCGCGAGCGTCGCGGCCTTCATCGCGGGCGAGATCTGCTCGTTGGTGACCTCGGTCCGGTTCTGGTCGAACAGGTAGGCGATCGGGCGCCCGTCGGAGTCGGTCAGCGTCGTCGTCCGCGGGACAGGGTTGTTCACCAGGTCCACCGAGCTGGACGTGACGCTGTCGCCGGCATCGTTCGACAGCACCCCGAGCCCACCGGCCAGCGGGAACGCCATCCCCGCCGTCACCACGCCGAGCAGGACGCACAGGCCCGCGAGCACGCCGATCGGGCGGAGCAGGCGCCGGGGGAACCTCACGGCGCAAGAGTACGGGCCGGAAGGTCAGAAGCCCGTCAGGTCCGGGTCCCCCGGGTTGCGTAGTTTTGCGCGCTGCCCGGACCCGCCCGCGCTCCCGAGAATCGACGGTGCCGCAACGCGGGCCCGCTGGGAGGCCCGCCCGGACCACCGAGGGGCCCGCCGCCATGACCGAGCACAACGTCACCCCGATCGACTCGCGCCGCACCGGGCGCGCCCGGCTGCGCCCGGCCGGGCTGCGGCCGTCGGGCACGGTCTGGAACTGGCGGGCCGCCGCCCGGTGCCGCACCGCCGACGCCGACGACCTGTTCGTCACCGGCGCCCGCCAGCGGGAGGCCCGCGAGTTCTGCTTCGCCTGCCCGGTCCGCACCGAGTGCCTGGCGCACGCGCTCGACCAGCAGGTCGAGTTCGGCGTCTGGGGCGGGATGACCGAGCGGGAGCGGCGCGCGCTGCTGCGCCGCCGTCCGGACGTCGACGACTGGGCCGACCTGCTCGGGCAGGCCCGCAGCGACCACTACGCCGGTCGGCCGCGCGGCGCGTAGCGCCGCTCGTTACGTTCGGCCCCGTGCAGACCACCGACTGGACGGGGTTCCTGTCCGGCCTCTACCGGACCCACGCCGACGACCTGGCCGCCGTGATCGCACAGCAGCGGGCGTTCCTGGCGGACTCGCCGACGGTGGTCCCGCAGCTCGACGACGTCGAGGCCGAGCTCACCTACCTGCTGCTCCGCCACCACCGGCCGTCGCACGTGGTGGAGATCGGGACCTTCCACGGCTGGTCCACCACCTGGATCCTGTCCGCGCTGCGCGACAACGACCACGGCCGGCTGCACTCGTTCGACCTGGTCGACCACGTGCGGCGGAACGTGCCCGCCGGGCTCGCCGGGCAGCGCTGGACGTTCCACCACGGCGATCTGCGGGACACCGTCGACGAGGTCCCGGCGGACACCGGCTACCTGTTCGTCGACGCCGACCACGGACGCCGGTTCGCCCGCTGGTACCTGGCGAACCTGTTCCCGCGGATCCGGTCCGGCACCCCGACGAGCGTGCACGACGTGTTCCACCTGCCGTGGGCCCGGCCGTTCACCGAGGGCGCCGAGGTGCTCCGGCTGCTGAGGGCCCGCTCGGTCCCGTGGTTCACCGCGGCCCGCCCGGCCGCCCGGGAGAACCTGCGGGCGCTGGACGCGGTGCGGGCCGAGCTCGGGATCACCGGGGCCCGGGGGGCCACCCGCAACCCGATGATCTTCTTCGCGATGCCCTGATCATCCCGGCGCGACGACGAAGTGGGCGTTCCGGCCCCGCTCGTCCCCACGCACGAGCATGCCGTCGACCACCAGCCGCTCCAACTGCGAGCGGGCACCGTTGGTCGTCAGCCCGGTCAGACGCGCGTAGTCCCCCGAGGTCAGGCGGTCGTGCGAGGCGAACCACGCTCGCACGACGGGGCGCGGATCGTCCGGCTTCCGGTAGCCGAGGATCCCCCGGGCCCTGAGATCGTCGGCACGACCGGCCCGCTCGACGACGGCGATGGCCTCCTTCGAGAGGATCCATCCTTCCTTGAACCGCACGACCAGCGGCTCGCCCACGATCCGGCACTCGGCCGCCGTCTCCAACGCCTCTGCCGCCTCGGCGGGAGTTCGCTGGAGAGTGGGCGCCAGGCCCGCCGCCGTCGCGATCGGCCTACGGAGCAGGTGGTCGATGATCAGAGCGATACGGACGTCCTGTCGCCTGATCGGTGGGTCGATGTGCGTGGTCAGCGCCATGACCGGCACCACGGGCTCCCCGCCGACCAGGCGGAGCCGGATCCGGGGTCCGGCCTCCTCCACGATGAGTGGTGGCCGGTGGCCGAGAACCACCATCTCGCGGTACATCCGATCGACCCCGAGACCCTGTTTCTCCACGAGGTCGAGAGCACGGAACAGGTCCGCCAGGGCCGGATGCCGTGCGTGCCGCGCGGTCAGCACGGTGTCGGAGGTGACGCCGCCGGTGAATCCGCCGGGGCTGAGTATTTGAAGTGCCGAGTCGGCCTGGACCCACGTGATCGAAACCGGCTCGGGGGAGTGCCAGTCACGGTGGGCCAGCCCGTTGACCACCGCTTCACGCACCGCGTCCGGAGGCAGCCGCCGGACACCCGGGCGGGCGAAACCGGATGTCAGCGTGATCTCCGTGTTCACGGCCTCGAGACGGTCCTCCGCCCAGGCGAGCTGCTCGAGAACACTCCACCCACTGAGGTCGGACGGGCTGAGCAGGACGTCGCCGCCCTCGACCTCGATGACGGACACCGAGAGGTGGGTGCGGTCCGCGGCGCAGAACAACAGTGCGCCGGCCTGCGTCAGACGGTCGTCGGGCCGAAGTGCACCCAGGCGGCGCAGCAGATCGGAGATCGGCGCGGACGCCAGCTCGTCGTGCCCCCGGCCGGCCAGGTACCGCCTGGCTACGAGAACCGCCCCGGGAGTCGCATCCACCACGGTCCGGTCCGTGGCCACCGCCATGCTGTCGAACCCACGGCGTTCCTGCCGGTGCAACCACCACTCGGCACGATCGACCGGGGCGCAGTGCGATCCGACCCGCCACCGGAGACGTCCACCCGTGTCCTCCACGGGCTCGTCCGCTCCCGCGACGTAGACGACGAGGAGCCGGGCGCCGCTGACCTTCTCGACCTCGATGGCCGGGGCGATGTCCACCCGGGTGTAGATGGCGTGCCGTAGCCAGTCGGTTTCGAGCTCGGTGCCGAGCAGGTCCCCGGACCTGTTCTCGACCCCGACGATCAGGGCGCCGCCCCCGGGGGTGTTCGCGAAACACGCGACCTCGTCCGCAAGGTGGTCGGCAGCCGCCGGGTTGACGCTCAGCGCGGGCAGGAGTGCGCCGCCGCGACCGCGCCGTCCGGCTTCCTCCTTGAGGTCGACCTGCTGACGCTCGACGTCGTCGGGCAGGACGCCTGCGCTCAGCTTGCCGAGGACCGTCCGTACCGCGTTCCGCAGACGAGCGCGCTCCTGGAGAAGGTCGGCCCCGGGATGAAAGGCAACACGATGCGCTCTCCACGTCCGCTGTGTGCTTTTAGTGGCCTTCTAAACTACAACACCAGCGGCGCAGCTCCGTTGTGGAGTGCCGTCTCGCGGCTCAGCTCCCGGTCGCGACGGCCCCCGGCTCGGCGTCCCCGGCCAGCAGCGCCCCGACCTTCCGCAGCCCGTCCAGGTCGGCGATGTCCCCGGCCAGCGCCGGCACCCGCGCCACCGCCACCGACGGATGCGCCGCGGAGAACCGGGTGAGCAGGTGCTCCTCGCGCTCGTGCAGGTCCACCCGGTCGGCGTGCAGGCGCAGCACGGCCGCCGCGATCTGCGATCCGGGCCCGCCGACCTGCTCGGCCGCCGCCCGGGCCCGGGCCGCCGAGACCGGGGCCAGCACCGGATGCGTCCGGTTCAGCACCAGCCCGGCCAGCGGCATGTCCTCCGAGGTCAGCCGGTCGGTGAAGTACGCGGCCTCGCGCAGCGCGTCCGGCTCCGGCGCGGCGACGACGAGGAACGCGGTCCCCGGCGAGCGCAGCAGCGCGTAGGTCTTCTCGGCCCGCTCGGCGAAACCGCCGAACAGGGTGTCGAAGGCCTGCACGAAGGACGACGCGTCCTGCAGCATCTGGCCGCCGATGATCGTCCCGACGGCCTTCGCGAACAGCCCGAACCCGGCCTCCACGATCCGGCGCAGCCCCCGCCCGCCGGCCCGGGCCGGCGCGGCCAGGAGCTTGATCATCCGGCCGTCGAGGAACCGGGACATCCGCTGCGGGGCGTCCAGGAAGTCCAGCGCCGACCGGGACGGCGGGGTGTCGACGACGACCAGGTCCCAGGTCCCGGCGGCGACGAGCTGGCCCAGCTTCTCCATCGCCATGTACTCCTGCGTCCCGGAGAACGACGAGGAGATGACCTGGTAGAACGGGTTCTCGATGATCTTCTCGGCGCGCTCGGGCGGCGCGTGGCCCTGCACCATCTCGTCGAAGGTGCGGCGCATGTCCAGCATCATCGCCGCCAGGTCGCCGCGGGCCCTGGCGACCGGCGCCGGGTCGTTGGACAGCTCGGACAGGCCGAGCGCCTGGGCCAGCCGGCGCGCCGGGTCGATCGTCAGCACGACGACCTGACGGCCCCGTTCGGCGGCCCGCAGCGCGAGCGCCGCCGAGGTGGTCGTCTTGCCGACCCCGCCGGAGCCGCAGCAGACGACCACCCTGGTCCCCGGGTCGTCGATCAGCGCGTCGACGTCCAGGACGTCCGCCTCGTTCATCGCCGGGCCTCCAGGTGCACACCCTGCGCGGTCATCGACTCCGCCAGCTCGTAGAGCGCCCCCAGGTCGACGCCGCCGAGCACGGCGGGCAGCGTCAGGCGGGGCAGCGGCGGATCGGGTTCGGTGTCCAGCCGGCGCAGCGCGGCGGTCTCCCCGGCGACGGCGACGGCGTGTTCCACCGTCTCGGCGACCAGGCCGTCGATCTCGTCCGGCGCCAGCTCGATCCCGGCGCTCTGCAGGCCGCCCGCGATCCGGCCGGCGTCGACCCGGCCGCCGGCGGCCGCGGTCAGCGACCGGTCCGGCAGCCACTGCTCACGCATCCGGTTGACGACGACGGTGCCGACCGGGATCTCGGCCCGGTCCAGCTCCGCGACGGCGTCGAGGGTCTCGCTGACCGGCAGGTCGGAGAGCAGCGTGACCAGGTGCACCGCGGTCAGCGGCGAGTGGATCAGCTGGTTGACGCCCTCGGCCTGGCCGTGGATCGGGCCGACCTTCGCCAGGTCGGCCATCGCCTTGGTGACGTCGAGGAAGGTGACCAGCCGGCCGGTGGGCGGGGCGTCGAGCACGACGGCGTCGTAGGCGGGCCTGCCGTCGGCCTCGGTGCGGGTGACGCACTCCTTGGCCTTGCCGGTGAGCAGCACGTCGCGCAGGCCGGGGGCCAGGGTGGTGGCGAACTCGATCGCGCCCATCCGGCGCAGCGTCCGGCCGGCCATGCCGAGCCGGTAGAACATCTCGAAGTACTCCAGCAGCGCGGCCTCGGTGTCGACGGCGAGCGCGCGGACCTCGCCGCCGCCGGGCGCGACCGCGATCCGCCGCTCCTCGTAGGGCAGCGGCGCGGTGTCGAACACCTGCGCGATGCCCTGCCGGTTCTCCACCTCGACGAGCAGCACCCGCCTGCCGCCGGTGGCCAGCGCCAGCGCGAGCGCCGCGGCCACCGTGGTCTTCCCGGTGCCGCCCTTGCCGGACACGACGTGCAGCCGCGCCCGCGCGAGACCGGCGGGCCAGGCCCCGGGTGGTCCGGTGCCGGTCGCGCTGTCTCCGCTGTCGTCCCCTCGGCCGGGGTGGACGGTCGTCGTCACACGTTCACCGTACGGAGACCGCCCGCGGGCGGCGCGTCGACGAGGCGGGGCCCACACGGACGCCCGTCGCAGTCAGACCGCCATCCGCCGCGGGAGTGCGGCCCGCCCCCGGACGCCCGGGTTAGAGTCCGGCCATGAGCTCCCCGGCTGTGAAATGGGAATACCTGACCGCCCCGCTGCTGATCCACAACACCAAGGCGATCCTGGACAACTTCGGGCAGGACGGCTGGGAGCTGGTCACCGTCACCGCCGGTGCGAACGCCGAGCAGCTCGTCGCGTTCTTCAAGCGCCCGGTCCAGCAGTGAGCGCACTCGCCCGCCTGCAGGAGCTGGGCCTGTCCCTGCCCCCGGTCGCGACGCCGGCCGGCGCCTACATCCCGGCCCGGCGCACCGGGAACCTGGTGTTCACGGCCGGGCAGGTCCCGTTCGTCGACGGCAAGGTCGCCGCGACCGGCAAGGTCGGCGCCGGTGTGACCGCCGAGGACGCGTACGGCCTGGCCCGGATCTGCACGCTGAACGCGCTGGCCGCGATCGACGGCCTGGTCGGCCTGGACGCCGTCACCGGCGTGGTCAAGGTCGTCGGGTTCGTGGCGTCCGATCCGTCCTTCACCGGGCAGCCCGGTGTGATCAACGGCGCGTCGGACCTGCTGGGCGAGGTGTTCGGCGAGGCCGGGGCACACGCCCGCTCGGCGGTCGGGGTGGCCGTCCTCCCGCTGGACGTGCCGGTCGAGGTCGAGCTGACCGTCGAGGTCGGCTGAGCGGAACCGGCGGGACGAGCACATGGGCACAGCGGAGCGCACGACGACGGCCGGGCACGAGCTGCTGCTGCAGCTGGCCGGCCGGGTTCCGGACGAGCTGCTGTGGCGGATGCGGAACTGGCTCGCCGGCGGCGACTCGAACGCGCTGAGCGCGACCCTGCCGCGGACCCTGCTGCGGCACCGGATCGGGATCACCGACGACGAACGGGCGCTGCTCGCCGCGGTCGTCGTCCCGGGTTCGCCGTCACGGCGCCTGGTCGACGCGGTCCTGCCCGGCTCGGCCGGGCCCCCTCCGGCGTTCGGGCCGGGGGCGGCGGATCTCGCCGCGTGGTCGGCCATGTCGGTCGTGTCCTCGGCGGACGGCGGCGAGCTGCTCATCGCCGCCCGGGACGACGGCGCGCGGCTCCTGCTGGTCCGCGGCGCGGAGCGGCCGGTCGAGCTGACCGCCACCCTGCAGCGCCTGCTGCGGGTGCACGGCGAGCACGTGCCACGGGTGGAGGTGTGGGTCGACGACGATCCGCCGACCGCCTACCACCGGGCGGCGTGCGCCGCCGCCGTCTCGCTGTGGAGCAGGTCGCCGGTGCCCACCGGCTGACAAGGAGGCCCCATGTCCGACCCCACGTACCGGCTGTTGCTGGAGCTGGCCGGCCGGGTGGACGACGACCTGCTCGCCACCGGGCGGGAGCTCGTCGCCTTCGGTGAGGAGGGCCACGCGCTGGAACTGCTGGTGGCCGAGCTGGTCGCCGGTCGTGTCGTGCTGCCGCCGTCGGTGCGGCTCGACCTGATCGCGGAGGCCGCGGCCCGCCGGGTCCAGCCGGACGCCGACCGCTGCCTGCCCCGCGGGGATCCGGCCTCCGTCGCCGAGCTGCCGCACCGCTTCACCGGGACCGGCGCCGGGGCCGTCACGGACGCCGAGGCCGTTGCCGACGCGCTCGCCGGCGTCCCCGCCCCGGACGGTGGCTGGCGGCTGGCCTGGCGGACCACCCCGGCCGGTTCCGCACCGGGCCCGCTGCCGCACCCGCTGCTGCTGGCCCGCACCGGGGGCGGCGGCTCCGCCGAGGTGCTGACCTACCAGGCGCAGACCGCCCTGCGCCGGGCCGGGCTGGCCGTGTCGGTCGAGGTGCTCGGCGACGACGACGAGGACACCGCCTACCACCGTGCCGCCCGGGCCGCCGGCGTGCCGCTGCCGGTCGGTGCCGGGCCGGTTCCTGCGCACGACGACCGGGAGCACGATCCGCTCGGCATCGGCGGGTCCGGCGGGCCTCCCCGCGACGAGCGGCCGGGCGGCGACGGGTGGGAACCGCGCTCCCGGTTCGCCGCGGCCGCTCCCGGCACACCGGACGACGGCGTCCCGGACGCCCGCGCCGGGAGCGACCGGCCCGATCCCGGGTCCGCCGAGGACCGGCCGGTGCCCCGTCCCGGGCGCTACGGGTCCCCGGGCGGGTCGTCCGCGCGTTCCGCAGCGGGTGAGCCGTTCGCGCCCTCCGGGTCCGCCGGGCCGGGCGAGTCCGGCGGGGCCACCGGGCCCGGCGCGTCCACCGGGCCGGCCGCTCCGGCCGAGCCGTCCGCTCCGGCCGGTGGTGCCGGCGTCTCCGGGAGTGCCGATTCGTCCGGGGATGCCGAGGCATTCGGGGCTCCCGGGGTCGCCGACGCATTCGGGGCTCCCGGGGTCGCCGAGGCCTTCGGGGCTCCCGGGGCTGCCGAGGCATTCGGGGGCCCCGGAGCAGGCGATCCGTCCGGAGCGGCCGGAGCAGGCGATCCGACCGCGACCGCCGAGGAGTTCGGGGCCGCCGGGTCCGCCGGTCGCACCGGTTCGTCCGGGTTAGCCGGGTCCGCCGGGTTCACCGGGCCGTTCGAGCCCTCCCGATCCGAGCGGCGCGCGGTGTCCGGACGGTCCGGACGCTTCGCGTCCCGCACGCCCTCCGAGCGGTTCGCGCCACCGGCCCCGGCGGAGAGCCAGGACCCGGCGCAGCCGTCCGAGCGGTCGATCCCGTCCGAGCCGGCGGACCGGCCGGAGACACCCGGCCGTTCGGGCCCGGCGAACCGGCCCGACACGGCGAACCGGCCCGACACAGCAGACCGGTCGAACACACTGGACCGGCCCGGCACAGCAGACCGAGCGCACACACTGGACCGGCCCGACACGGCGGACCGAGCGAACACACTGGACCGGCCCGACACGGCGGACCGGCCGGGCGTCCCGGATCTCCCCGGCACGGCGAACCCGTCCGACCGATCCGATCTCCCGGGCCCACCGCACAGCACGACCCGATCCGACCTGTCCGGTTCGCCGGACCGGCCGGACACGGCGGCCCGGCCGGGCGTCCCGGGCGTCCCCGGCAGGGCGAACCCGTCGGACCGATCCGATCTCCCGGGCCGGCCGCAGAGCACGACCCGGTCCGACCTGTCCGGTTCGCCGGACCGGCCGGACGCCTCGACCCGGCCGGGCCTCTCCGACCCGGCGGACCGTCAGGTCCGGCCGGAGCTCTCGACCCTGCCCGGCCACACGGGCCGGCCGGACCTCACGGCCCTGCCGGACCTTCCGGGTCGGCCGGAACTCTCGGCCCTGCCGGATCTCCCGGCCCGGCCGGATCTCCCGGGCCGGCCGGATCTCCCGGGCCGGCCGGAGCTGCCCGCCCGATCGGAGCTCCCCGGCCCCCCGGAGCTGGAGACCCGATCGGACCTCCGCGGCCCGCCGGAACTGCCCGCCCGATCGGACCTCCCCGGCCCGCCGGAGCGGACCGAACCGCCCGCGCCGTCGCCGACGCCCCCCGCACGATCCGGGCCGTCCGCGACGTCCGCGACGTCCGCGCAGCTCGCATCCGGCGGCCGGTCCCCGGCACCGACGCCGTCCGCACCGACCGGCGGGGCGGTCCCCCCGGCCGCGCCGGCCGATCAACGGGCCGACGAGCACCCGCCGGGTGACCTGCCCTCTAGCACCGGTGCGGGCCCGGCACCCGGCGCCGGGACCTTCGACGCGGGGCTGCCCGGCCCGGACGATCCGGTGACCGACCTGGACACACCGGCCGCGGCCGCCCATCCCGCGCCGCGCCCCTCACCCCCGATCCGCGCGCTGCGCGGGTCCGCCGCCGGGGACTGGTTCGAGTCCACCGATCCGGACGGACGACCGCGCGTCACCGGCGCCGGCCGCACCGATCGCAGCGGCGGCAGGTCCGGCGAGGGCACCGAGTCGCCATTCGGCGCGGACACCGGGGGCGCCCCCGGCGGGGAGTTCGGGGCAGCAGCCGATGCCGGGCACACGGCGCCCCCCGGCACGGAGCCCGGCGCCACCTCCGGCGCGGCGAATCCGGCCGCACCCGGCACGGATCCCCGCTCCACCGAACCGGCCACCCCGGAGGCCGGCCTGTCCGCCGTCGGCGGCACCGGCGGCCCGGACGACGCCCCCGCGCGCTCCGACGCCTGGATCGCGACCGGCAGCGTGATCGACCACCGGGAGCCGACCTTCTCCGAGCTCGGAACCATCCCGGACCACGCCGGCAACGGGCACGCGGCCCGCGGCCCCTCGCCCTATCCCGCGGGCCGGGCCCCGGACGCCCCGGCCGGCGGACCCGACCGGGCCGACGCCGACCCGTTGCGGGCCGTCCGGACCGGGACGCCGCCGGGCCCGCCAGCGGAGGAGGACGCCTGGCTGCGCGACTGGGCCTCCGGGGCCTGGACCGGCGACACCGGCACGGTCTCCGCGCCCCCGGACGGCGCCGGGACCCCGGACGGGCCGGGAACCGACGACCCGACCCCGGCGCCCGGCGTCCCCGTCGTGCGTGCGCCCACCCCGCCGCCCTCGCCCGGCCCGTCGGGTGGCCGGGCCCGCCGCCCCCGGCACATGCTCGTCGCCGACGACCCGGGCGGCCCGGGCAGTACCAGCGGTACGGAAGCGGCGCCGGCGCCCGCCGACCGCAACGGGATCCCGCGACCGTCGCCGCAGCCCCGGCCGCAGCCGGCGGGCAGCCTCGCCGACCGGCTCAGCCCGACCGAGCAGGATCTGCTGCAGCGCCTGCACGAGGAGCTCGCGGCCCGGGAGACCGGCGGCGAGCCGACCCCGCGGAACGGGACCGCCCGCACCGACCCGGCCTGATCCGGCCCGGTTACTGCCCGGCCGTCCGCCGCACCTCGTCGACGATGCGTTGCAGGTGCAGGGCCCGGCGGGCGTCCACCGGGAGCCGCGGGTCGCCCGCCGCGACCGCGTCGGCGAGATCGTCGAGCAGCCGGGCGTAGCAGGCCACCGGGTCGGCCGGGCGGGTGTCCAGCCGGTGCCGGCCGGCCGCGCCGACCACCGACACCTCGAACTCGGTGGGGTCGACCGGGATCCGCAGCGACAGGGTGAGCGAGCTGCGCGCCCCGCCGGCGTGCGCGAGCCCGATCCGCCACAGGTCCGGCTCGTCGCGGCGGGCCTGGTCGACGCCGGTCACCGGGCCGAGGGCGGCGTCCAGCAGGTCGATCAGGTGCGGGCCGACGTCGAGCAGCGCACCGTGCTCGGCCCGCCAGGCCGACGTCGCGAACGGGCCGCCGAGCAGCGCCCCGGACAGCCAGCGCGCGGTGCCGGTGCTGTCCGGGCCGTGCGGGCCGGCCGGCACGGCGTCCAGCCAGGACCGGATCGCCGGGTCGAAGCGCAGCGTCAGGACGGTCGCCGAGCACACCCCGGCGTCGTCGATCGCGGCGGCGACGCGCTCGGCGGCGGCCAGGTCCGCGGCCAGCGGCTTCTCCAGCACGACGTGCTTCCCGGCGGCCGCGGCCCGCGCCGCCAGCTCGCCCTGCACCTGCGGCGGGACCGCGAACGCGACGGCGTCGGCGGCGTCGAGCAGGTCGTCGAACCGGTCATGGACCGGACCGCCGCTGATCGCCGCGACCTCGGCCGCCATCGCCGGCCGGCGGGCCCACACCCCGGCCGCCGTCCAGCGCGGGTGGCCGGCGATCGCCGGCGCGTGCACCGAACGGGCCCAGGGCCCGGCACCGACCAGTCCGATCCGCATGCGGGCATTCTCACGGCCCGGCCGCCGCGACGATGACCTAGGGTCCCGGACATGGGCACCGCAGCTCCGAACCCGGCCCGGCCGCAGCCGGTCGAGCCGAGACCCGCCGCCACCGTGCTGCTCGTGCGGGACTCCCCGGAGCGCGGTGAGCTGCAGGTGTTCCTGCAGCGGCGGGTCACCGGGATGGCGTTCGCCGGCGGGATGACGGTGTTCCCGGGCGGCAGCGTGTCACCCGACGACGTGCCGGACCCGGCGCGCTGGCGCGGACCGGAACCGGCCCGGTTCGGCTCCCGGCTCGGCCAGCCCGAGCCGCTCGCCGCCGCGCTGGTGACGGCCGCGGTCCGCGAGACCTTCGAGGAGTGCGGGGTGCTGCTCGCGTCCCGGCGCGGTGCGGCCCCGGGCCCGGTCGCCGACGCCGCCGCCTGGCGCGCGGACCTGGAGGGGCGCCACGTCACGCTGCCCGCCCTGCTCGACCGGCACGACATGGAGCTGCGCGCCGATCTGCTCGTGCCCTGGTCCCGGTGGATCACCCCGGCGGTGAACCCGCGCCGCTACGACACCGCGTTCCTGGTCGCCCGGGTCCCCGACGGCCAGGACGCCGACGACGCGACCACCGAGGCGGTGGAGGCCCGCTGGTGGTCGCCCACCGACGCGCTCGCCGGGCACGCCGCCGGCGAGCTCTCACTGATGGCGCCGACCCTGCACACACTGCAGGACCTGGCCCGGCACACCAGCGCCGCCGCGGTGCTGCACGCCGCCGCCCGTCGCGACATCTCCCCGGTGACCCCGGAGATCCGGCGCGAGGGGCGGGTCGCGGTGATCACGCTGCCCGGGGACCCGGACTGGCGCTACGAGGAGACGACCGGATGAGCGAGCGGGGATGAGTGGGACCGAGATGAGCCACCCGCACTACGGCGCCCTGCGTGCGGTGCACCCGCTGGCCTCGGTGCTGCTGCAGCACAATCCCGGGCCGATGACGCTGGAGGGCACCAACACCTGGGTGGTGTCGGTCCCCGACTCGGGGGAGCGGATCGTCGTCGACCCCGGTGAGGACGACGGCACCCACCTGGAGGCGCTGGCCGACGGCGCCCCGGTCGCCGCGGCCGTGCTGACCCACCGCCATCACGACCACGCCGGTGGCATCGACCGGTTCGTCGCGCTCACCGGCGCGCCGGTGTACGCCGCCGATCCGTCGCTGGTGTCGGGCACCGCACCGCTCACCGACGGCACCGTGATCGCGGCCGCGGGCGTCGAGCTGACCGTGCTGGCGACGCCGGGCCACACCTCGGACTCGGTGTCGCTGCTGCTCACCGGGCCGGGTGCGGACGGTGCGGCGCTGCTCGCCGGGGACACCGTGCTCGGCCGCGGCACCACCGTCATCGCGCACCCGGACGGCGCGCTCGGCCCGTACCTGGACTCGCTGCGCCGGATCGCCGAGCTGCCGGCCGGCACGCCGGTGCTGCCCGGGCACGGCCCGGAGCTGCCGGACGCCGCCCGGATCGCGAACGACTACCTGGCGCACCGCGAGCAGCGGCTGGACCAGGTCCGCGCCGCGCTGGACGAGCTCGGCCCGGACGCGGCGCCGCGGGCCGTCGTCGAACTGGTCTACGCCGACGTCGACACCTCGCTGTGGGACGCCGCCGAGATGTCCGTCCGCGCCCAGCTGGACCACCTGCGCGGCTGAGCTTCACGGGGCGGGCGGCGCCGTCGCGTCGTCGCCGTGCGCGTCCACCCACTCGTCCCGGAAGCGGCGCAGGAACTCCTCCAGCGCGGCGTGCCTGCGCTCGCCCATCTCCCGCCCGGCCGCGGTCCGCAGCTCGCCGCGCAGCCGCAGCAGCTTCTCGTGGAAGTGCGCGACGACCGAGCCGGTGGGCCCGGGCCGGTAGCCCTCCGACGACGGCGGCGCGGCCGGATCCCACAGCGGCTCGCCGATGGCGCCGCCGTAGGCGAAGGCGCGGGCGATCCCGGTGGCGCCCATGGCGTCGAGCATGTCGGCGTCGTGCAGGCAGGCCGCGATCGCGGCGGCGGCCGGCCCGGGACCGGACGGCTGCGACGCGGCGGAGAACGTGTAGCGGCCGGTGGCCTCGACCGCGTCGAGCACCGGCTCCCACAGCGACTCGTCGATCTCGGCGCGGCGCAGCGCGGCCCGGGCGTCGTCCCGGCACTCGGCGGGTGCGACGACCCGGCCGAGCCGGGCCTCGGCGGCGCGGTGGTGGTCGTGCACGTAGGCGGCGACGGCGGCGACGAACCCGTCGAGACCCTCGCGGACCGCGAGCCGGGCCGCGAGCCCGGCGACCCGGTCCAGGTGACCGACGTCGTGCGCGACGTCGGCGCCGGCCAGATCGGCGGCCACCACCTCGCGCAGCCGGCGGAGCGCGCCCGCGCCGCTCACCGGGCGCTCCCGGCGGGCTCGCACTCCACGATCGGGGCCATCGTCGCCCGGCGGGTCCACAGCAGCACCGCGACCAGCGTCCCCAGCATCCCGCCCGCGGCGAAGCCGACCGGCCCGAACCGGTCGATCAGGACACCGGACACGGCCTGGCCGGCGGACACCCCGAGCACCGCCGCCGTCACCACCCAGTTGAACGCCTCGGTCGCCGAGTCGGCGGGCGCCGTGTGCTCGACCCCCAGCGAGTGGGCGGTGACCTGCGGCGTGATCAGCGCCCCGGCCGCCATCATGACCACGGCCAGCAGCACCAGCGAGCCGATCGGGGAGACCAGCCCCATCGCCGTCACCAGCAGCCCGAAGCCGCCGAGCAGCACCGGCAGCCGCAGCCCGAGCGACCGCGGCCGGGGGCGCAGTCCGTAGAGGACACCGGCCAGCACCGAGACCACCGACCAGGCGGACAGCAGGATCCCGCCCATCGCGGGCGAGCCGGCGGACGCGGTCGCCGCCAGCACGCCGACCTCCGCGGTCCCGGCGACCAGACCGAAGCCGAGCGCCGCCAGCGCGACCGTGCGCAGGCCGGGCCTGCGGATCACGCCGAGCAGCCCGGTGTCGCCGGCCGGTGCGCCGGAGGTCCGGGAGGCGCGGATCCGGGCCGAGCGCCGCCGCACCGCACGGGTCAGCGCGAACCAGGTCGTCCCGGTGATCTCGGCCAGCGCGGCGACCAGCAGCGCGGTGCCCGGCCACGGGGTGCCGACGGCGAGCAGCGCGGCGAGCGCGGGCCCGAGGATGAAGAAGGTCTCGAGGCTGATCGCCTCGTAGGTGTAGGCCGCCTCGCGGGTCCGGCCGGCCGGCACCAGGTCCGACCACAGCGCCCGCGACGAGCCCTCGATCGCCGGGGTGACGGAGCCGGTCACCAGCCCGGCGAGCAGCACCACCGGCAGCGCGGCGCGCAGCTCGATGCAGGTGACGATCCCGGCGACGGCGACCGCGTAGGCCGCGACGATCAGCAGCAGCGGGCGGCTCGGGCCGAGCCGGTCCAGCAGGCGTCCCTGGACGACGGTGCCGACCGCCGTCCCGACCAGCAGCGCGGCCGACACCGCACCGGCGATCGCGTAGGAACCCTCGATCTCGCGGACGTAGAGCAGGGTCGCGAGGCTGTGCATCGCGATCGGGAAGCGGCCGATCAGCGAGGCGCACACCGGCGCGGCCGCACCGGGCGCACCCAGTGCGGCCCGGTAGTCGGAGGGGGAGGCGGGCACGCCGCCCAGCATCACATGGACTGGGACAGGCGTACCAACGTGTTACCGCGCGCGGCGCGCGAGCCGCTCCGGCTCCAGGATCAGCACGCTCTTGCCCTCCAGCCGCAGCCAGCCGCGGTGCGCGAAGTCGGCGAGCGCCTTGTTCACGGTCTCCCGGGAGGCACCGACCAGCTGCGCGATCTCCTCCTGGGTGAGGTCGTGGGTCACCCGGAGCAGGCCGGACTCCTGCGACCCGAACTGGCGGGCGAGCTGCAGCAGCGACTTGGCGACCCGGCCGGGCACGTCGGTGAAGATCAGGTCGGCCAGCATGTTGTTGGTGCGGCGCAGCCGGCGGGCCAGCACGCGCAGCAGCTGCTCGGCGATCTCCGGCCGCTTCCCGATCCACTCGCGCAGCGCGGTGCGGTCCATCGTGTAGCAACGCACCTCGGTCACCGCCGTCGCCGACGACGTGCGCGGGCCCGGGTCGAAGATGGAGAGCTCGCCGAACATGTCGGACGGCCCGGCCACCATCAGCAGGTTCTCCC
The DNA here is from genome assembly GCF_039526905.1 of Pseudonocardia kongjuensis. Classification (NCBI taxonomy): domain Bacteria; kingdom Bacillati; phylum Actinomycetota; class Actinomycetes; order Pseudonocardiales; family Pseudonocardiaceae; genus Pseudonocardia; species Pseudonocardia kongjuensis. The sequence goes on from NZ_BAAAJK010000007.1 coordinate 443,572, forward strand.
TGCCGTCCGGGGACTTGCGGCCGAGCTTCACCTTCCCGCCGGCCACGATGTAGAGGCGGTCACCGGGCTCACCCTCGGAGAAGATGACCTGCCCACGGGAGAACTCGGCGGACTCCAGCGCCTCGGTCAACGCCTCGGCGGCCTGGGGCTCAACCCCCTGGAAGATCCCGGCCCGGATCAGAACCTCATCCACTGCAATGCTCCTCGTTCACCGGCCGCGATCGTCACGGCGGGTCGTCGGCGCGTCAGTGTAGAGGCCTTCGCCACACACGTGCGCACCACTGACCCGATCGGACTCTCATCCGATCGGGCCTGTTGCGTGTACAGGGCGCGCCGCGGCCCCCGTTACGATCTTGTCACGCCGACGGAACCTGGCTGCGGCGAGTCCCCCGCCGGCGGCGGTTACGCAGCCGGAACAGCTCCAGGGCGCGGCTGGTGCCGGACCGGAACAGGGCCCGCACCTCGTCCGGACGCGGCTGTTCGAGCATCTCGTCCAGCTCGTCCTGCCGCACCGTGGACTCCCGCAGGCGGGACTCGACTCGTTCCATCCCGAGCGCGAAGAACATCACGAGCAGCGGGACGAGGACGCTCAACCAGGCAGTCATGGCGCCTCCGATCCTCTCGTACTGGTTCGCTCGCCGACGCTCCGGGGGTAGCCGGTCCGCCCGCTTCGTGACACGTTCGTGACCTCCGGTC
>NZ_BAAAJK010000007.1:444357-457379 GCF_039526905.1 Pseudonocardia kongjuensis
ACGGCGGCGGGACTGTCGGGGGTCACCCGTACGCTCGGTGACGTGAGTACCTCCGCCCGACGGACGGCCCGGCCCACCGGGCGCGCCGCGGCCGGTCTCGCCGCACGGGTCGCGGCCGGGGAGAACCCGATCGGGCGAGCCCGGCGGGTGAACCGGATCCTGCGCGCGCTGGCCGAGGCGTACCCGCACGCACACTGCGAGCTCGACTTCGTGACACCGCTGGACCTGGCCGTCGCCACGATCCTGTCCGCCCAGTGCACCGACGAGCGGGTCAACCAGGTCACCCCGGCGCTGTTCGCCCGGTACCCGGCGGCCGCCGACTACGCCGGGGCGGACCGCACCGAGCTGGAGGAGATGATCCGGCCGACCGGCTTCTACCGGAACAAGGCGTCCTCGCTGACCGGGCTGGGCGCCGCGGTCGTCGACCGCCACGGCGGCGAGCTCCCGGCCACCCTGGACGAGCTGGTGAAGCTGCCCGGGATCGGCCGCAAGACGGCGAACGTGATCCTGGGCAACGCGTTCGGCGTCCCCGGGATCACCGTGGACACCCACTTCGGGCGCCTGGTCCGCCGCTGGGGCTGGACCACCGAGGAGGACCCGGTCAAGGTCGAGCACGCGGTGGGTGAGCTGATCCCGCGCCGGGACTGGACGATCGTGTCCCACCGGGTGATCTTCCACGGCCGGCGGGTGTGCCACTCCCGCAAACCCGCCTGCGGTGTGTGCACCCTCGCGGCGGACTGCCCGGCCTACGGCACCGGGCCGACCGGGCCGGCCGAGGCCGCAGCGCTGGTCAAGGGCCCGGAGCGGGACCGGCTGCTGGAGCTGGCGGGAGTCACCGGCAGCGGGGACGGGCGGTGAGCCGGGCGGGCGCCTCGCGCTCGGAGATCGCCTCGACCGTCGTGGTCGCGGTGCTGGTCGCGCTCGGCGTGTGGGCCCTGTGGCCGTCGGCGCCCGCGCCGCAGCCCGCGGCCGCGCCACCGGGGGCCGCCGCGCCCGCGAACCTGCCCGACGGCGATCCGGCCGCCGCCGATCCGGCCGCGCTCGCCGCCGCCCGGGAGGCCGCGGCGCTGCGCCCCTGCCCGGAGCCGACCGGCGCGCCGGCGGCCGGGCCGCTGGCCGGGATCACCGTGCCGTGCCTGGGCGCCGAGGGCGCCGTCGACGTCGGCCAGGTGCTCGCCGGGCGGGCCGTGCTGGTCAACTTCTGGGCGTCCTGGTGCCTGCCGTGCCGCGAGGAGCTGCCGGCCCTGGAGGAGTACGCGGCCCGGCCGGACGCGCTGCCGGTGCTGACCGTCGACGTCCAGGACGATCCGGTGGCCGCGCTCGGCCTGGCCGCCGAGCTCGGGATCACCCTCCCGGCGCTGACCGACCCGGGCGGCGAGCTGCGCGCGGTGCTGGACACCCCGCCGGTGCTCCCGTTCAACTACGTCGTCCGGGCCGACGGCACGCCGGCGATGGTCGATCCGCCGATCCCGTTCCGGACGGCGGACGACGTCGAGGCGGCCGTGGAACGGCTGTCGTGACCGCCGCCGTCGTCCCCGAGCCGGACCCCGGCGCCGCCCCCGAACCGCTGCGACCGCTGGTGGAGGGGGCCCTCGGGCTCGACCCGGGCTGGTTCGGCCCCCGGCGCGACCCGGCCGGCCGGGAGGCTGGCGCCCGGCGCGCGGCGGTGCTGATGCTGTTCGGGCCGGACGGGCCGGACGTGCTACTCACCGAACGCGCGGCGACCCTGCGCTCGCACGCCGGGCAGGTCGCGTTCCCCGGCGGCGCGCTCGATCCCGGCGACACCGGCCCGGTGCACGCCGCGTTGCGCGAGGCGCAGGAGGAGACCGGGCTCGACCCGGCAGGCGTCGTGCCGCTGGCCGTGCTGCCCGAGCTGTTCATCCCGCCGACCGGCTACCTGGTGACCCCCGTGCTCGCGCACTGGGCCGCACCGGAGCCGGTCCGCGCGGTCGATCCCGGCGAGGTGGCCCGGGTGGTGCGGGTGCCGGTGCCGGAGCTCGCCGATCCGGCGAACCGGTTCACCGTGCGCGGCCCGAGCGGCTACACCGGGCCGGCCTTCCGCATCTCGGGGCTGGTGATCTGGGGATTCACCGGGGGCCTATTGTCCGCACTGCTGCACTGTTCCGGCTGGGAACGCCCCTGGGACGGCACGCGGATCGAGAACCTCGACGAGGCCTGGGCTGCCGCCCGGGCGGAGCAGCGACACCCGCGAGGAGTACCTGTGATCGACCCCGCCGACCGTCCCGACGAGGTGGGCCGGTGAGCCTGAGCTGGGTCGACGTCGTGGTCGTCATCCTGGCGCTGCTGGCGGCGGCATCGGGCTGGCGGCACGGGGTCGCGGTCGCGCTGCTGTCCTTCCTGGGCGTGCTGACGGGGGCGGTGCTCGGCCTGCGCCTGGCCCCCCTGCTGGCCGACCAGGTCGAGTCCCAGCCGGCGAAGGTGCTGCTCGGGATCGGCGCGGTGGTGCTGCTCGTCGCGCTCGGCGAGGCGACCGGGGTCTACCTGGGGCGCTTCGTCCGGGACCGGATCCGGCGCGAGGGCACCCTCAAGGTCGACTCGGCGCTCGGCGCCGGGGTGCAGGCGGTGGCCGTGGTGGTCGCCGCCTGGCTGATCGCGCTGCCGCTCGCCTCGACCAGCATCGCCACCCTGACCAGCGGCGTCCGCGACTCGCGGGTGCTCGCCGGGGTGGACAGCGTGATGCCCAGTGCCGCCCGGCAGCTGCCCGCCGAGCTGCGCCAGATCCTCGACGACTCCGGCTTCCCGGACGTCGTCAGCCCGTTCTCGCGCACCCCGATCGCCGTGGTCGGCCCGCCGGACTCGGCGCTCGCGCAGTCCCCGGTGGTGACCGAGGTCCGGGACCGGGTGCTCAAGGTCCGCGGGCGGGCACCGGCCTGCCGCCGGGCGCTGGAGGGCACCGGCTTCGTGGTCGCGCCGCAGCGGATCATGACGAACGCGCACGTCGTCGCCGGCACGTCCAGCACCACCGTCGAGGTCACCACCGCGGCCGGCCGGACCCGCCAGCTGGACGCCGAGGTGATCCACTACGACCCCGAGGTCGACGTGGCGGTGCTCGCCGTCCCGGCGCTCGACGAGGAGCCGCTCCGGTTCACCCCGGACCCGGCCAGGGTCGGCGACGACGTGATCATCCTCGGCTACCCGCTGGACGGGCCCTACACGGTGACGCCGGGCAAGGTCCGCGAGCGGATCCGGCTGCGCGGCCCCGACATCTACGAGCGGGGCAGCGTGCTCCGCGACGTCTACACCGTCCGCGCGGTGGTCCGGTCCGGCAACTCCGGCGGCCCGATGATCAACCCGGACGGCCAGGTGGTGGGCGTGGTGTTCGGTGCCGCGCTGGACGACTCCGAGACCGGCTTCGTGCTGACCGCCGAGCAGGTCGCGCAGGCGCTGAACGTCGCGGCCGACGGCGGCTCGCGGCCGGTCGACACCGGGGAGTGCGCCTCCTGATCGTTCCCGGCATCCGGGAACGATTCGCCACCAGGTGGGACGGCACCTAGCGTGGACGGGTGCCCCCCGACGTGACCCGCAGCCGTCGCCGCTGGCTGGTGCTGGCGGTCGGGACGGTCGCGCAGACCGCGGCCTGCTCGTTCGTCTACGGGATGCCGTTCCTGGTGCCGCTGCTGCGCGACTCCGCCGGACTGACGCTGGCGCAGGCCGGCGCCTACGTGGCGGCGCCGACGGCCGGCCTGCTGTGCACGCTGGTGCTGTGGGGGGCGATCGCCGACCGGTACGGCGAGCGCGGCGTGATGGCTACCGGGCTGGTGCTGTGCGCGGTCGCGGTCGCCGGGGCGGCACCGGCCGGGCCCGGGCCGGTGCTGCTCGTCCTGCTCGGGCTCGGCGGGGCGGGCGCCGCCTCGGTGTTCGCGGCGGGCGGCCGGCTGGTGATGGGCTGGTTCGGCGCCCACGAGCGGGGCACCGCGATGGGGATCCGGCAGACCTCGCAGCCGCTCGGCGTCGCGCTGGCCGGGCTGACCCTGCCCACCCTCGCCGTCGCCGTCGGGCCGTTCCGGGCGCTGCTGCTGCCCGCCGCGCTGTGCGTGGTCGCGGCCGCGCTGGTCGCGGGTCTCGCCCCGAACCCGCCGCGGCCGCAGCTCGCGCCCGGGTCCGCAGCGGCCCGCTCGCCGTACCGCACCCCGGTGCTGTGGCGGGTGCACGGCGCGAGCGCGCTGCTGGTCGTGCCGCAGTTCGCGGTCGCCGCGTTCGCCACCGAGTACCTGGTCCGCGAGCAGGGCTGGGGGGCGGCCGCGGCCGGCGCGTTCGTCGCCGCGAGCCAGGTGGCGGGGGCGCTCGGCCGGATCGCGACCGGGATCTGGTCGGACCGGGTCGGGTCCCGGTTGCGGCCGATGCGCTGGATCGCCGTCGGCGCGACGGCGGTGCTGCTGCTGTTCGCGCTCGGCGACGCCGTCGCCGGCTGGCTCGCCGTGCTCATGCTGGCGGTCGGCGCGGTCGTCACCGTCGCGCCGAACGGGCTGGCCTTCACCAGCACCGCCGAGCTCGCCGGGCCGTCCTGGTCGGGGCGGGCGCTGGGCGTGCAGAACACCGGGCAGAACGCCGTCGCGTCGATGGTGCCGGTCGCACTCGGCGCGCTGATCGGTGCGACCGGCTACGGCATCGGGTTCGCGCTCGCCGCGCTCGCCCCGCTGGCCGCCATCGGGGTGACCCCGGTGTCCGGCGAGCGCGGCACCCCGCCGGACTGACCGCGGGCTCAGCCGCCGGCGCCGGTCAGGGCCGCCGGGTCGGTCGTCGCGGGCGCCGGGGTGCAGACGGTGCCGTCGGCGGGCAGCACGCCGTCGAGCAGGGCGGCGTCCACCGCGGCGTTCACGCACGGGTCCGGTCCGTAGGAGCCGTGGCCGACCCCCTCCCGGGTGAGCAGCACCGCGGAGTCCAGCGTGCGGGTCATGGACTCGGCCCAGTGGTGCGGGGTGACCGGGTCCAGCCGGCCGCCGACGACCAGGGTCGGCGGCGCGCCCGCGGCGGTGAACGGGCCGGTGACCCGCTCGGTGTCCCGGGCCGGCCACAGCGCGCAGTCCAGGGCGGCGTACGCGGCCCGGGGCCCGATCCGCGGTGCCTGCCCGACGACCGCGCCGGCGGCGGCGGTGTGCGCGGCGACGTCGGCCGGGGTGTGCCAGTCGGCGCAGCGCACACCGATGTGCGCCTCCTGCACCGCGGTCGGCGCGGTGAACGGCGAGACCGTCACGGCCGCGTTCATCAGGTGCAGCGCGGTGCCGTCCCCGCGCTCCGCGGCCAGCAGGGCCGCGGTCAGCAGCGGCCAGGTCGTCCGCTCACCGGCGATCGACCGGGCCGCGTCGAGCGCCTTCGCGCCGTCGACCGGTGTGCCGTCCGCGACCGGCAGCGGTGCCGCCTCGAGGCGGTCGATCAGCGCGTCGAACGCCCGCTCCGGGTCCCCGCCGCCGAACGGGCAGGTCGCAGGGCCCTCGGCGCGGCAGGCGTCGAACCAGGCGTCCAGCGTCTGCTCGCTCGCGACGGCGACCTCGCCCAGGAACGGCAGCGGATCGCCGAACCACAGCCCGGTGTCGACCGGGGCGTCGAGCACCATCTGCCGGACCCGGTCGGGGAACATCGTGGCGTAGACCGGCCCGACGACGGTGCCGTAGGAGATGCCGTAGTAGGTGATCCGGTCCTCGCCGAGCGCGGCCCGGACCCGGTCGAGGTCGCGGGCCACGTTGTCGGTGGACATCGAGGCCAGGAACGCCGGGTCCTGGTGCTCCGCGCAGCCGCCGGTGAACGCGGTCGCGGTGGCGAGCAGCTCCGGCAGCGGCAGCCCGCCGGGGACGGCCGGATCGGGTGCGGTGGTCGCGGCGGCCCCGGCCCGCTCGGCGTCGGTGCGGCAGCGGACCGGCCGGGAGTCGCCGACGCCGCGCGGATCGACGGCGACGACGTCGAACCGGGCGAGCACCTCGGGGGTGAAAGCGCCCGGGGCGCCCGGCAGGTCCGGCATGGTCCGCAGGGTCCCGGTCGCGGAGACCCCCGGCCCGCCCGGGTTGAACAGCAGGCTGCCCACCCGCCGGTCCGGGTCCGTCGCGGGCCGGCGGAGCACCGCCAGCGGGACCTGCTCACCCCCGGGATCGGTGTACTCCAGCGGTACCTCGACGGTGCCGCACTCCAGGCCCGGCCCGCACTCCTGCCAGCCGACCGGTGGTGGCGGTGGCTCCGCCGCGGCGGGCGTCCCGCCGCTCGCGCACCCGGTCAGCACCAGCGCGGCGACGGCGGCCACCCCGGCGAGGCGGGACGATCCGTACCCGGCCATGTCGTTCCTCCCGTGTCGACGACCGGCACCGGGGGATCCCGGTACCGGCGCCGTGCACGCTAGGAACGCCACCCGGACGCCCGGATCGGCCGACGGATCGGGAGGCTCCGACCGAAGTCGGAGGCCGCCGCGCCGCCGGACGCCGGATCAGCGGGTGATCGTCTGCTCCCGCCCGGGGCCGACCCCGATCGCGGAGACCGGCGCACCGGTGAGCTCCTCGATCCGCTGCACGTAGGCCTGCGCCGCGGCGGGCAGCTCCTCCCAGGTGCGGGCGCCGGAGAGGTCCTCGAACCAGCCGGGCATCTCCTCGTACACCGGGACGGCGTGGTGGAAGCCGGTCTGGGTCATCGGCATCTCGTCGACCCGGTGGCCGTCGACCTCGTAGCCGACGCAGATCGGCACCGTCTCCAGCCCGGACAGCACGTCCAGCTTGGTGAGGAACACGTCGGTGATGCCGTTGACGCGCACCGCGTACCGGCCGATCACGGCGTCGAACCAGCCGCAGCGCCGGGCCCGGCCGGTGTTCACCCCGACCTCGCCGCCGGTCTTGCGCAGCCAGTCGCCCATCTCGTCGAGCAGCTCGGTCGGGAACGGGCCGGAGCCGACGCGGGTGGTGTAGGCCTTCAGGATGCCGATCACCCGGGTGATCTTGTTCGGGCCGATGCCGGAGCCGACCGATGCGCCGCCGGCGGTCGGGTTCGAGCTGGTCACGAAGGGGTACGTGCCGTGGTCGACGTCGAGCAGGGTGCCCTGCGAGCCCTCCAGCAGCAGCGTCTCGCCGCGCTCCAGGGCCTGGTTCAGCAGCAGCCGGGTGTCGACGATCTTGTCGGCGAACTCCTTGGACTGCTCCAGCACGGTGTCGACGACCTCGTGGAAGTCCAGCGCGCGCCGGTTGTAGACCTTGACCATGATCTGGTTCTTCAGCTCGAGCGCGGCCTCCACCTTCTGGTGCAGGATCTTCTCGTCGAGCAGGTCCGCGGCGCGGACGCCGACCCGGGCCACCTTGTCCTGGTAGGCGGGGCCGATGCCGCGGCCGGTGGTGCCGATCTTGGCCTTGCCGAGGTAGCGCTCGGTGACCCGGTCGATCGCCACGTGGTAGGGCATGATCAGGTGCGAGTCGGCCGAGATGAGCAGGCCGGAGGTGTCGACGCCGCGGCGCTCCAGCCCGGCCTTCTCCTCGATCAGCGCCTCGGGATTGACCACCACGCCGTTGCCGATGACGTTCTTGACGCCCGGCGACAGGATCCCGGACGGGATCAGCTTGAGCGCGAAGTCGCGCCCGTCCGGCGTGACGACGGTGTGCCCGGCGTTGTTGCCGCCCTGGTAGCGGACGACCCAGCCGAACTGCCCGCCCAGCAGGTCCGTCGCCTTGCCCTTGCCCTCGTCGCCCCACTGGGCGCCGATCAACACGATTGCGGGCATGTAAGAGACTCCAGTTCACACACGCTCGTCACGGCCGCGGACCCGGGCGTGGTTACCGGATTCCGCGGCGAGGAGGGTACTCGATCTGTGGTGTCGACCGATCCCGAAGCGGTGCTGCTCGCCTGCGTGCCGCAGCGCCGCCGTCGTCCGTTCTACGGTATCCGGCCCGCCGGGCGCCGGGAACGGGTACCGGCGTCACTCGCGTCCGATCCGGCGGTGCGCTCGGTCACCGTCGGCCCGCGGCCCGGCAAGGAGGCGGTCGATCCGCTGCTCGCCGAGCATCCCGGCGCCCGGCTGATCGTGCACGGCGAGGACGCCGACCTGGCCGCGGTGCTGGTCCGGCTGCTGCGGGCCGGTGCGCTGGGCACCGAGGTGGCGTACCTGCCGGTGTCCGGCCGGTCGGCGGCGGCGGCCGGCTGGGGGTTCCCGGTCCGGCCGGCCGCCGCGGCCGCACTCGCCCGGACCGGGACCGCCCGGCCGGAGCCGCTGGTGCGCGACGACAACGGCGGGGTGCTGGCCGGCCGCGGCGAGATCCGCGACCTGTACGGCGAGGCGTACTGCGACGCCACCCGGGTGTTCCACGGCCGGGTCCCGGCGCTCGTCGTCGAGGCCGGGCCGGGCGGGGTGCGCGTCCGCGGCGGGCGCGGGGTGACGGCGACGACCGGGCGGGCGATCCAGATCGGCTCCACCGGCTCCACCCCGGTCCGCGACGGCGAGCCGTACCCGCGGCCGGTCAAGCGCTGGGCCTGGTACCAGCACACCGAGCCGTGGCACCCGGTGCTGCCGGCGGCCTGAGGGTCAGGCGGCGGCGGGCAGCGTCTCGCCGGGACGCCGGTGGTAGGAGTCGACGTAGGTCTGGCCGGACAGGTCGGCGATCGCGTCCATGATCTCGTCGGTGACCGCGCGGCGGATCGCCGGCGCGCCCTCCAGCCCCTCGTAGCGGCTGAACTCCAGCGGTGCGCCGAACCGGATCTCCACCCGGGCCAGCCGCGGGAACAGCCTGCCGACCGGCTGCACCCGCTCGGTGCCGCGCAGCCCCACCGGGACGACGACGGCGCCGGTCGACAGCGCGAGGCTGGCCACCCCGGTGTGCCCGCGGTGCAGCCGGCCGTCGAGCGAGCGGGTGCCCTCCGGGTAGATCCCGAAGACGCCGCCCGCCGCCAGCACCTCGCGTCCGGCGGCGAGCGCGGCGAGCCCGGCGCGGGCGTTGCCCCGGTCGACCGGGATGTAGCCGAGCGCGCGCAGGAACGACGCCATCAGGCGGCCGCGCAGCCCGCGCCCGGTGAAGTACTCGGCCTTGCCGAGGAAGGCCACCCGGCGGGCGGCGACCAGCGGGATGAAGGCGGTGTCGACGGCGGCCCGGTGGTTGGCGGCGAGGATCACCGGACCGTGTGCCGGGATCCGGTCGGCGCCGTGCACCGCGGGGCGCCACAGCAGACGGACGAGGGGCGCGAGGACGTAGCGGATGAGCAACTGCACGTGGTGGACCCCGATCACTGTGCGACGCTCGCGGTGCGGCATCGGTGCGGTCGACGGCGGCGGCCACACCACACCGTGCAGGGGGACGAGTCGTCCCGGCGCCGAGCAGCGCCGATTCTGCTCCGTGACCGTACCGTGACGGAACCCCCACTCCCCCGATCAGCCCAAGTCGTCCCCCGGCAGCCGGTCACGGAGGGCGCCCAGCGCCTCGGACCGGCTCATCCCGGTCGCCTGCAGCAGGTCGACCGCGATCGACCGGGCCTGGGCGACGAGCACCGGCACCGAGACGGCCGCCGTCCCGTCCGCCGGTCCGGTGCCGGCCTGCCGGTCGGACAGCACCGGGGAGTGCCCGACGGCGTCGAGGAACGCCGGCCGGGCCCGCTCCCGGTCGCCGTCCTGGCCGAGCTCGCGGATCAGCGCGCCGACCGCCCCGGCCAGCTCGGTGACCGCGTCGGGCAGCTCGGCCGGGATCCGCTCGCCGTCCTCCAGCGCGGTCAGGGTGCGGCGGGCGAGCACCCGCGCGTTGCGGTGCGCGTAGTCGGCCCGGTCGGCCAGCTCCCGGTAGCGGCGCAGCATCCGGCGGCGTGGCCGGTGCAGCGGCGACACGATGGCGACCTCACCGGCACCCCCGACGGCGGCGCGCAGCTCGTCGATCCCGGCCTGGGTGTCGCGGGCCCGGTGCAGCGCCCGGACCGCGCACTCCCGGTCGTGCTCGCGCATCGCGGACGCGGTGTCGGTGAGCACCGTGACCAGGTCGTCGAGCACCCGGCGGGCGGACCGGCGGACCAGCCGGATCGGGTTCACCGGGATGACGGCGGCGATCAGGATCCCGGCCAGGCCGCCGATCAGCGCGTCCACGCAGCGGTCGATGCCGCTGCTGTCGCCCGGTGGCAGCAGCGTCGTCACCAGCACCGCGGACGCGCCGGCCTGGGCGACGATCAGGTTGCCGCCGTCGAAGAAGGTGGCGAGGGTGATCGCCAGCGCGACGACCAGCATCAGCTGCCAGACCCCGCTGCCGATCTCGGCGATGATCAGGTCGCCGACCAGTACGCCCAGGCTCACGCCGACCACCAGCTCGGCGGCCCGGCGCAGGCGCGAGTTCAGCGAGACGCCGAGGCTGATCACCGCGGCGATCGGCGCGAAGAACGGCCGGTCGTGCCCGACCAGGTCGCCGGCCACCCACAGCGCGAGCCCGGCGGCGAACGCGCACTGCAGGATCGGCAGCCAGGACGCCCGCACCCGGCGCGCGCCGAGCCGCCCGCGGGCCCGCACCCGGGCCAGCGCGTCAGGCGGCACCGGCCCGCTCAGTCGATGCCGAGCGCGGCGAGCGCAGCCGGGTCGGAGTCGGCGATCAGCGTGCGCAGCCGCTCGACCTCGGCGGTCTCGCCGATCGCGGTCGCGGCGCGCAGCAGCGCCCCGCAGGCGCGCAGGTAGCCGCGGTTCGGCTCGTGCGCCCACGGCACCGGGCCGAAGCCCTTCCAGCCGTTGCGGCGCAGCTGGTCGAGGGCGCGGTGGTAGCCGGTGCGGGCGTAGGCGTAGGCGGCGACGGTCTCGCCGGCGTCCAGCGCCCGCTCGGCCAGCACCGCCCAGGCGATGCTCGACGACGGGCTGGCGGCGGCCACGTCCGCCGGATCGGCACCGCCGTCCAGCTCGGCGGCGGCCGGGTCGACCGGCAGGCGCGTGGCCTCGGGCTCGAGCAGGTTGCCGTGCAGACTCATGCCGCCATTGTGGCGCCGCGCGGCCCGCGGGTGGTCATCGGGGCCGGGGCCCCGACGACCGTCCCCGCAACGTCAGAGGGCCTTGCCCGCGGACTTGAGCGCCTCGCACGCCTCGATCACGCGCTCGCTCATCGCGACCTCGGCCTTCTTCAGGTACGACCGCGGGTCGTAGGCCTTCTTGTTGCCGACCTCGCCGTCGATCTTGAGGACGCCGTCGTAGTTCTCGAACATGTGCGCCACGATCGGGCGGGTGAAGGCGTACTGGGTGTCGGTGTCGACGTTCATCTTGACGACGCCGTAGGTCAGCGACTCGTGGATCTCCTCCAGCAGCGAGCCGGACCCGCCGTGGAAGACGAGATCGAACGGCTTGTCCGCGGCGCCGGAGCCCAGCTTGCCGCGGGCGACCTCCTGGCCCTGCTTGAGGATCTCCGGGCGGAGCTTCACGTTGCCCGGCTTGTAGACGCCGTGCACGTTGCCGAAGGTCGCGGCGAGCAGGTAGCGGCCCTTCTCGCCGGCGCCGAGCACCTCGACGGTGCGCTCGTAGTCGCCGGGGGCGGTGTAGAGCTTGTCGTTGATGTCGTGGGCGACGCCGTCCTCCTCGCCGCCGACGACGCCGATCTCGACCTCGAGGATGATCTTCGCCTTGACCGCCTCGTCGAGCAGCTCGGCGGCGATCTTGAGGTTCTCCTCCAGCTCGACCGCGGAGCCGTCCCACATGTGCGACTGGAACAGCGGGTTCTCGCCCTTGGCGACCCGCTCCTGGCTGATCTTCAGCAGCGGCCGGACGAAGCCGTCGAGCTTGTCCTTGGGGCAGTGGTCGGTGTGCAGGGCGATGTTCACCGGGTACTTGTCGGCGACGACGTGCGCGAACTCGGCGAGGCCGACCGAGCCGGTGACCATGTCCTTGACCCGGGTCCCGGACAGGAACTCCGCGCCACCGGTCGAGACCTGGACGATGCCGTCCGAACCCGCCTCGGCGAACCCGCGCAGCGCCGCGTTCAGGGTCTCCGTGCTGGTCACGTTGATCGCCGGGTAGGCGAACTCGCCGTTCTTGGCGTTGTCCAGCATCTCGTTGTAGATCTCGGGCGTGGCGATCGGCACGGACGGCCTCCTCGTCATCGGCGGTCGCTGCTCGGCGCAGCGCGTGCTCTCCGGGTCAGTATCACGTACCCGCCCCGCGGGGGCAGTCATCCGCCGGATGGGTCTGGTCACCCCCTCCGGATGCCCGGAGGGACAAGCGCGCGAAAGGCGTCGGAGGTGGTCGCTAGGCTGTTGAGCGTGGAGGAGGAGCGGGCCGAGAACGCCGTCGACCGGACGCTGGGCCGGTTGCGCGCCATCGACAGCAGACCGGCGCCCGAGGGCGGCGGTCCGTTCGCGACCGCTCCGGACGGTCCCGGCGGCTCGGGCGGGCAGCCGCAGGCGCCTGCCGAGGAGAAGCCGCTCACCCTGGCCGATCTCTACCGCGACCACCGGCTGCGGCTGATGCGGCTGGCGATGCTGCTGGTCGACATCCCGGCCACCGCGGAGGACGTGGTGCAGGAGGCGTTCACCGGCCTGCACCGGCACTGGACCGGACTGCGCGACGAGACCGCCGCGGTCGCCTACCTGCGCGCCGCGGTGGTGAACGGCTCCCGGTCGGTGCTGCGCCGGCGGCGCACCGCCCGCGAGTACGTCCCGCCGCACTCGGCGAACGCCCGCTCGGCGGAGTCGCTGGCGATGCTGTCCGCCGAGCACCAGTCGGTGGTCGACGCGCTGGGCCTGCTCCCGCCGCGGCAGCGCGAGGTGCTGGTGCTGCGCTACTACGGCGGGCTGACCGAGTCCGAGATCGCCGAGGCCGCCGGGATGAGCCGGGGCACGGTGAAGTCGACCGCCAGCCGTGCGCTGGACGCGGTCGCCCGCATCATGGAGGAGCGCGCCGGCGCACCCGTGCCGCGCCGTCCGGAGGAGCCGCGATGACCGGTCCGAACACGGCGCACGACCCGTACCGCGACGAGGCCGAGCGCCGGGTCGGCGAGGCGCTGCACGCGCAGGCCCGCGGGCGTCCGATGCCGCCGCCACCCCGGCCGGCCGGCCCGCCGCTGGTGCCGGCCCGGCCGGCGGGCCGGATGCCGCCGCCC